>NZ_JBPWAP010000019.1:0-92894 GCF_051776705.1 Bacillus cereus group sp. BceL291
GGTATCATGAAATCGGAATTTCTGTATCGAAAAGAATTTGAAAGTATAACACATTTCAAACAAGAATTAGCAAAGTATATAGAATACTATAATCATAAAAGAATTAAGGCAGCCTCTAGGGTATGAGCCCAGTACAATACCGGGCTCATACCCTAGAGGCTGCCTAATGAAACGACCTGTCTAACTTTCGGGGGTCACTTCAATTATATTAGATGGCTTTTGTATGTTACGTGTATAAAGTTATTTGAAAATAACGATCGAATAATAGGTGAGATTATAACAATATTTGTGTAAGAGAATAAAAAATGTAGATAATTTCGATTTTCAAAAAAATCAATTTGAAAATATGTTTTTATTTTGCAACTAAATATGTTACTATATGTGTGATAAAAACAAAGAGGTCTGACATCTACACTCCACATAATAATACTCTAATGATTTGAAAATTCAAAAAAATCAAAATTTAAAATAATAATTGTATTAATGATTAGAGTAAAAATAAGGGGAATGGAGAAATTATGGAGAAAGACACTGCTTTGTAAGGGGCATATTTTATCATCTTGAGCAGAGAGGAGGATGCATAGCATATTGTAAAATATAGAGATAAACAATGAAAAAGTGCTATGCAAATGAAGAGCATGAAGGGACGTTTAAGGCCAGGTGATACGGTAGCAATTGGTTTAATGCTATTTGCATTATTTTTAGGAGCAGGAAATTTAATTTTTCCGCCAGTTTTAGGTCAACAAGCAGGAGAGAATGTTTGGATTGCTACAATAGGATTCCTTGTAACGGGAGTCGGATTACCCCTACTAGCTGTAACAGCTGTCGCGTTTGTAGAGGGGGACTTGAAAGCGCTATCTTCTAGAGTCCACCCTATATTTGCGTTTATTTTCCCATTGATTAGTTATTTAGCAATTGGACCATTTTTCGCGATTCCTCGTACTGGAGCTGTTTCGTTTGAAATGGGTATGAAGCCGTTTTTATCAGAGGCAATGGTTTCAGAGTGGTACATGCTATTTCTTTTCACGATAGTTTTCTTCGGAATAACGTGGTATTTATCATTAAATCCATCTAAATTAGTGGATTGGTTCGGAAAGTTTCTTACACCATTATTAGTATTAATTGTCGCTGTTATTGTCGGAAAGGCAATTATTGATCCAATTGGAGAGCCAGCTGCGCCGTTAGCTGCTTACAAAGAAAATGCTTTCTTTGGTGGATTTATTCAAGGATATTTAACGATGGATGCAATTAGCGCGCTCGTATTCGGAATTGTCGTTGTACAAGTTATCCGCTCTAAAGGGATAAAAGAGAGTAGTCAAATTGCAAAAATAACAGTAGTATCAGGTATTATTGCTGTACTTGGTTTAACGTTAATTTATTTATCACTTGCTTATCTTGGTTCAACAAGTACATCACTTGGTATCTCAGAAAACGGTGGTCTTATTTTAACGAATGTTGTAAATGAGCTATATGGGACGAGTGGTAAAATTTTATTAGGGCTTGTTATTATACTCGCTTGTTTAACAACTTCTGTTGGGCTAACATCTGCGTGTGCGGGTTTCTTTACAAACTTATTCCCAAAACTTTCGCATAAAACGATTGTAACAATGGTATGTGTATTTAGTTTAATTGTATCTAACCTAGGTTTAACGCAATTAATCGCAGTAACATTACCTGTGTTAATGATCATTTATCCAGTTGCAATTGTATTAATCGTACTTTCTTATTTCCATAAGTGGATTGGGAAGCGTAATACAATTTATATTGGAGCTATTTTAGGTGCATTGTTAATTAGTTTCTTTAACGGTTTAGAAAGTGCGAAAATTAAAATTGACGCGATTTCTAATGTACTACAAATGTTACCGTTATATAACGAAGGAATCGGATGGTTAATTCCATCATGTATTGGCGGGATTCTCGGTTTCTTCTTCTATAAATCAAATGAATCAAGTGAATTACAAAAGAAAGGTGCTTAGGCACCTTTCTTTTTTTGAAGGGGATTTTTGTATTTTGTCTAAGTAATAATTGGGGGGAATGATAAATGGCTAATTTTGAAGATTTTTTAAATTTGGATTTGAGAATTGGAACTGTAATACATGCAGAGGAATTTAAAGAAGCGAGAGTACCAGCGATTAAACTAGCAATAGATTTTGGAGAAATCGGGATAAAGCAGTCAAGTGCTCAAATTACGAAAAGGTATAGTCCAGAAGATTTAATCGGTCAACAAATCGTTGCTGTTGTAAACTTTCCACCAAAGCGTGTAGCTGGATTCAAATCAGAAGTACTTGTGCTTGGTGGTGTTCCTGAAGCTGATGATGTTGTGTTACTTCAGCCTAATATGAAATTGCCAAATGGAACAAAAATTAGCTAGGGTGAAGGTAGGGGCTAATATGGATATCGGACGAGAATATTTACAATGTGCGATTTCGAACTTTAAAGCAACAAAGAAACAAGGGGAACGGGCACTTTCTCAATTATCATATGAACAAATACAATGGTCTTCTCATGAAGAAACAAATAGTATAGCGATTATTATTAAGCATCTGCACGGTAATATGCGTTCTAGATGGACGGATTTTTTAACGTCTGATGGTGAAAAAACAGATCGTAATCGAGATGGTGAATTTGAAGGATGCTATCACTCAAAAGAAGAAACCCTTATAGCTTGGCAAGAAGGATGGAAATATGTTTTTAATACGATGAATACTTTAACGCCGGAACACTTATTGAAGACGGTATACATTCGCGGTGAAGCACATACTGTCATGCAAGCAATTGAAAGGCAAATTGCTCATTATGCATTGCATATTGGTCAGATTATTTACATTGGGAAGATGTTAAAAGAAAATGAGTGGGAATGTTTAAGTATTCCGAGAGGTCAGTCTGCGCGTTATGTAGAGAAAAAACGTTCAACATAATAATAAGAAAGAAACCGATAAAAAATGGGAAAAAAGAAAGTCAGCCAAATAATAGATGGTTCTGTAATCATAAGAATACTGCCAAAAATAATTCCATATATAATAAGAAAGAAATTGAAAAGTGTATTCACAGGGAGAAATCGTGAGATAAACACTTGCTGTCGTTTAAAACAATCACTGTGAAATAAATAAAAGCGGAAGTACCATGTGGCTGTAATAAGGTCTTTCTTTCTCACAATTCTTTTTTTGCATGTATGACAGATAAATGGTGGTTGCATTTCATTACGCTCCATTTTTTATTTTCATAATAATGTGAGACAAAAGTAGGTACAAAGTGTATGTTCCTATATACGCTCCTGCAATAAGGAAAAATGGATTCAGTAAAATTCCATGAATGCTCGTCATGAAAACTAAATCTTGTATTAAAACATCGTATATATTAATGGAAATAATTGTACCGAGTACATACAGTGCCAAGTACGCAGAAATATGTAGCACAATAGAGATTTTTGGTTGCTTAGCGGACAAATAAAAAATGAATGATAGAGCGATTGGTAATATTCCTATTAATAGCTTCAATTCATTTCACCTCATTAACAATATAGCCGGAATTTTAACGGTCTATTCTCTAGGGCTTGTACATAACTTAAAATAGAGAGGTGATAGTATGAATCGGGGCTTTTTTTTTATGAAGTTTACAAATATGCGTAAGTTAGTTTTATTTGTTATTACTACAATGCTAGCGACTTTTTTTCTTATTAGTCTGATGGTAACCTCTATGAAAGAGACAAAGTCAACGTATTTATATAATTGGTTAAATGAGTTATCGATGAATGGTTACATGTATGTACTTGGAAAAGAGAATCATTATTTTACACAGGAGTATCGAAATTTGAATCAAGATTTTTCAATTTCTTCTTTTCTCTTTTCTATGGCTACAAATATTCGCTTTAATGATGTACGCAGTTTCGTCGGGAAAGAGCTCCCGGGGTTTGGTAAGTACGATACAGAAATTGTTATTGCGGGTGAGGGTACAAATTATTCTAACTTACCGATAGAGTCGAGTGTTCCTCTTGAAGAAGTAGTGAAGGAACGGACTAGTGGAACTGGACAAGCACCTAAACAAGATACGAGTAAAGAGAAAAAACAGCCGTCCCAAACGACCGGGAAGAGACAAGTTGCGTTTATTTATCATACACATAGCTGGGAATCTTATTTACCTTTACTTAACTTAACGAATGACCCGGATCCGAATAAAGCAACGAGTTCTGTATCGAATATTTCTATATTAGGAGATCGTTTCCGTGAACAACTAGAAGGAGAAGGGATTGGAGCTACTAACGATAAGAGTGATGTTGGTCAAAAGTTAATAAGTAAAGGTTTAAACAGTAATAGTTCGTATAAGATGTCACGAGAAATTGTGCAGCAAGCTATGGCTGGAAATAAAGATCTTCAATACTTTTTTGATTTGCATCGTGATAGTGCCCGAAAGAATGTAACGACAAAAACAATTGGAGATAAATCATATGCAAAGCTTGCATTTGTAGTAGGGAAAGGAAATAAAAACTATGAAAAAAACTTACAATTAGCGACAGCTTTACATGAGGCGATTAATAAGAAATATCCAGGAGTGAGTCGTGGGGTCATTCAAAAAGGGTTCCAGACAGGAAATGGAATCTATAATCAAGACTTATCAGGACAAGCGATATTAATAGAAGTTGGCGGTGTAGATAATACAGTGGAAGAATTGAATCGATCAATTGATGCACTTGCTAAAGCATTTGGTGAATATTTTTGGCAGGCAGAAAAAGTGAATGGATAAAGTGAAACGTGAATTAGCCAGGACATCTATCGATAATTATTAGCTCACTTCAATCTTGAAAAAACGTAAGTGTAATGCTTGCGTTTTTTCTTTGTAATGGTGAGACGTCACAGAATAGACATAATTTGTCGTTGTTATAGTAATATCGAAATTTGTCAATTTATAGTAGGAGATTTACAAAGGAATTTTCGGGAAAGTAGAGAAAATCTTTTTATAAGGAAAACTTTTTATTATGAAACTGGTAGGGTGATTGAAGTGATTAGGGAAATCGAAATAGAAGATGCAGCATCATTTTTGCAATTAAGTAAGCAATTAGATGAAGAAACGAAGTTTATGCTATATGAACCAGGAGAAAGGAAAACTACAGCTGAGCAACAAGAAAAAATGATCCATCGATTTATGGAAAATGAATATGCAACAATATTTGTAGCAGTTGAAGATGAGAGGATAGTAGGTTTTATATTAGTGAATGGAAATAACATTCAAAGAAAGAGGCATGTGGCAAGCATTGTAATTGGTATTTTGCAAGAGTATAACGGGCGAGGTATTGGGACTAGATTGTTTAAAGAGGTTGAGAAGTGGGCAAAATTACATGATGTATGGCGTTTAGAATTAACAGTAATGGCCCACAATACAAGAGCTCAGGCACTATATAAAAAAGCTGGATTTGAGAAAGAAGGTGTCAAAAAAGCTGCTCTTATTATCGATGGAAAGGGCATCGATGAGTATGAAATGGCCAAATTATTAAAATAAGAGGTCGTTATATGAAAAAAAGATGGGCACTACTTGGTATTGTAGCTGCAATAATTATTATTGGAGTAGCAGGAATCAATTATAAAATGTATAAGGATAAGCAGGCGCGGGAAGTAAGTGTAAATAGCATATTTCCGAAAGCGAAAGAAACGATTGCTAATATGGATGGGGATATTGCGGTAATTAATAATCCGAATTCAATGCTTGTACTTGTAAATAAAAGTAGGCGTTTACCAGATGGGTATAGACCGCCAGATTTAGTTATTCCGAAAGTGCGCTACTCTAGTGAAGGTGATCAAGAAAAGAAAAAGATGAGAAAAGAGGCAGCGAGGGCGCTTGAGGATATGTTTCAGCAGGCTGACAACGAGCGTATTTTTCTTTTTGCAGTTTCTGGATTTAGATCTTTTGATCGACAAAAAGCATTAAATACGATGTATAAAAAACAAGACGGGGAAGCAAAAACAGCAATGTCTAGCGCGGTTCCTGGCACAAGTGAGCATCAAACTGGACTAGCTATGGATATTACGTCTCAATCTGCTAAATTTCAGTTAGAGACGGTTTTTGGGGAAACGAAAGAAGGTCAGTGGCTTTCTGAAAATGCCCATAAATTTGGTTTTGTTGTTCGATACACAAAAGCGAAAGAAACGATTACGGGTTATCGGTATGAACCATGGCACGTAAGGTATGTGGGAAATCCACAAGCTACATATTTGTATGATAATCAACTGACGCTTGAAGAAGTAACAGAGTAAATGATTGAGGGGAGAGACGTATAATGACGATGTTATATAAGAAAAAAGTACATGCATATATTACAAGAGAAAAAGAGGGGGTTATGCAATTACTTGTTTTTAAACATCGTGATATACATGAAGCTGGTATTCAAGTGCCAGGAGGAACGGTTAATGAAGGTGAAACGTTAGAAGCGGCTATATTGCGTGAAGTACAGGAAGAATCCGGATTGCGTCATTTATGCATAGAACGTTTTTTAGCAGATTACATCATACATATGAAAGAAAAACAGGAATATGAAAAATGCCACTTTTTTCATGTAACTTTACTAACAGATGTAAAGGATACTTGGGAACATATTGTAAGTGCTGGTGAGGAAGATAAAGGATTAGTATTTTGCTACGAATGGGTTGATATTGCAAAATGCCCTGAATTAGCTGGGAAACAAGGTGAGTTTTTACATTTGTTAGATGAAGTATACGCACAGTAATGTAAGAGTCTGAAGCGAAGGTTAATCCGTTTCAGACTATTTTTATTTTTCGGTAAATTAAAGGTGTTTAAATAAGGAAATTGAATTTCTTTAAAGGAATATTAATTTAGGATGTGTTGAGGTGAAAAAAATGAAAAAGTAAGGGGTATACGCTAAAAAAGTTCATATAAGGGAGAATATAAATGGAAATTCAGTTTAATCCAATCTTAAAAAAGGAATTAACAATTCAAGATATTCAAAATGAAATGGAATCAGGAAAGTTAACTTCAAAAGAGCTAGTGATGTATTATCTTTATAGAATCGCAAAGTATGATCAAGACGGACCGAAAATCAATTCAATTTTAGAAATCAATCCAGATGCAATTTTTATTGCAGAAGCGTTAGATTATGAAAGAAAGACAAAAGGTATAAGGGGTCCATTACATGGAATACCTGTTTTGCTTAAGGATAATATTGAAACGAATGACTCCATGCATACAAGTGCAGGTACAATAGCTCTAGAACAAAATATAAGCAGTGAAGATGCATTTCTCGTTACTCAACTGCGAGAAGCAGGGGCAGTGATAATTGGAAAAACGAATATGACAGAATTAGCAAATGCAATGTCTTTTGAAATGTGGGCTGGATATAGTGCAAAAGGTGGTCAAACAATCAATCCATACGGAACGGGCAAGGATCATATGTTTGTTGGCGGATCTAGTACAGGATCTGCGATAGCAGTTGCTGCTAACTTTACAGTAGTATCTGTTGGGACAGAAACCGATGCTTCTATTTTGAGCCCCGCTGTTCAAAATTCTGTAGTAGGTATTAAACCGACTGTCGGTTTAATTAGTCGTAGAGGAATTATTCCATTTACTTATTCACAAGATACAGCTGGACCATTTGCTAGAACGGTAACAGATGCTGCTATTTTGCTAGGGAGTTTAACTGGAGTGGATGAGAAAGATGTAGTTACTCGAAAAAGTGAAAATAGGGCATATCGGGATTATACATCTTACCTTGATGCAAATGGTTTAAATGGAGCGAAGATTGGTGTGTTTAACGATGCACCAAAAGATTATTACGAAAATGGTGAGTATGATGAAATCTTGTTTAAGGAAACGATTCAAGTATTACGTAATGAAGGAGCGACAGTAGTAGAAAATATTGATATTCCTTCTTTTCATAGAGAATGGAGCTGGGGAGTTCCGCTTTATGAGCTGAAGCATAGTTTAGATAACTATCTTTCTAAATTACCTTCTACTATCCCGGTACATTCTATTTCGGAGTTAATGGAGTTTAATAAAAACATAGCAGAAAGAGCTTTAAAATATTGACAAACTAAGTTAGAGGGAAGAAAAGATTTTCCTAATACTTTACGAAATCCAGAATATTTAAATGCGAGATTAGAAGATATATATTTTTCTCAAGAACAAGGCATTGATTTTGCATTGGAAAAATATAATCTTGATGCGATACTGTTTCCTTCCTATATAGGTTCTACTATATGTGCAAAAGCGGGTTATCCGTCTATAGCAATACCAGCAGGGTATATGGAAAGCGGGAGGCCTTTTGGAATTACCATTGCAAGCACTGCCTTTAGTGAAGGGATATTAATTAAATTAGCTTATGCTTTTGAACAAGCGACAAAGCATAGAAAAATCCCCAACTTATCATGAATAGAATAAACAAAGAGGACAGGAATCCCTGTCCTCTTTGTTTTAGTGATTAAATTGAAATATCGTTCTGCTCTGTCTTATGATATTTTAATAAACTAAAAGATAAACAAGCGGAACATAAAATAAGAATAGAAGCGATGATATAAATTGTACGAACACCGAACATATCAGTAATAATGCCAATGCTAAGCATAGATAGTCCAGAGGCTGTTGAAAGAAGTGCACCATGTGCTGTATACATTTTGGATAATAAAGCAGGGGCGACACTTGATTGTAAAACAGTCGTTTGGGAAATATCTCTAATTTGATAACATGGTCCCATTAGAACACATAGAAAAAGCGCAATAAATCCGCTGCTCGTCATACCATATAAAAATGTAAGAATGCTAAATATAAGAGAGCCAATCGACATAGATCGTATTAAATTGTTTTGAATATAGGAACTCATTTTCCATGCTAATAGACCACCGATTAACGTGCCAACATAATAACTTGTATTAATATATCCCCACCATTCTTCGCCTTTATGAAGGATAGTCGTAACGTATGCCATCGTAATAGCACCAATCCATATTGTCCCTGCGAAAGTTTCGATTAAGTCCATATATGTAACGGTACGGAGAGAAGGATTTTGAAATAGGAGTTTCCAACCTTCCAATAAAACAGTACTTTTGGAAGAGGGAGAATCTGCTATTCTTTCAGTATGTATGGAACGTAATGAAAAATGTAAGGCAATGCATCCGAAAATCATTAAAATGTTATTAATCATGAGTGTAGAAGTAGCGCCAATGAGAAGAACGACAATACTCGTAAATGAATAAGCAACGGCTTGCACAATTTGTGTTGAAAAGGAAAAGATACTATTTACTTTTACTAATTTTTCTTTCGGTGTAAGGCGCGGGAGAATACCGTATAATAACGGAGCACTCCACCCACTACATAATGAAATGACAAAAATAAAAGTTAATAGAGCTATAATGTTTGTGGATAAGACCGGGAACAAAATCATTAATAATAGTAAAAAGACTGTTTTCAGCCATTGGAGCGTATATAACAGCGTATAAGATGGAAAACGATTTATTATAAGTGGTGCAGAGATGTTAGCAATTAGATTTGTGATAACTTGTAATAATGGAAAAAGAGCAGTAATAGTAGCTGATTTAGTTGCTATATAAATATGAGTTGTAATAATCATTACATATACGATGTCAGCGAGAGTAATGCATATTTTGGAACCTAAATAGTAGATTAGTGACAGGTTTCTCAATAAGATTATCACCTCTATAAAAAATAGTATTTAGTAATTAGAATAATTGTAATTTAAAAATTAAAATTTTTAAAGAATTTAATTTTTTGTCACTTTTTGAAAGGGATTTTCATGTATAATGAAGGATATATTGATATAGTATTATATTAATGATCATTGTAACAGTGAGTATGTACAATAGCTTGTAGCAAACGCCCAAGTGTAAGAAAGGGCGGATAAACCATTCTTTTCTTCATATACATATAGAAAATGAGAAAGAAAGTGAGGGTTGCATATGGCTGCTTGGGTAATTTGGTTTATAATAGCTGGTATTTTATTTATCGCAGAAATGTTGTCGATTACATTTTACATGCTTTGGCTTGGAATTGGAGCTGTTGTCGGAGGTCTTATTGCTTTGTTTGCTCCTGATGCACTACTGTTACAAGTTACTGTTGGTGCAATTGTTAGTTTAACTTTGACATTCTTTACGAAAAGAATTTCAAAAAACTTTCGAGAAGCAAAAGGTTTTACTGATACAGTAGATATGCTTGTTGGTAAAAAAGGGATTGTTATGCAAACGATTACAAATGAAGCGAATGGTATTGTGAAAGTGGATGGAGATACTTGGACAGCTATTGCAGATTCTTCAATTGATGCTGGAGAAAAAGTCGTTGTTATAAAGAGGCATAGTACTATATTACAAGTGAAAAAGGAGAGTGAATAAATATGGTAGCATTAACGTTAACGATTATATTCGCACTAATTGTAGTTACATTTATCGCATTAACAATTAAAATTATTCCTCAGCAAAAAGTTGGGGTTGTTGAAAGATTTGGTAAGTTTCAACGTATCATGCACCCAGGGTTAAATATTTTAATACCAATTGTAGATCGTGTTCGTGTATATCATGACTTACGTATTCAACAAACGAATGTACCACCGCAAAAGGTAATTACGAAAGATAATGTTCAAGTAGAAATTGATACTATTATTTTCTATCAAATTGTTGAACCAGAACTTGCGACATATGGTATTTCAAACTATGAATATGGTGTTCGTAATATTACTTCAGCAACGATGCGTCAAATTATCGGTAAAATGGAACTGGATGAAACGTTATCTGGTCGTGAAAAAATTTCAACAGAAATCCGCTTAGCGCTTGATGAAGCAACAGAAAAATGGGGCGTACGTATTGAACGTGTCGAAGTTGTTGATATTAACCCGCCAAAAGATGTGCAAGCATCAATGGAAAAACAAATGAAGGCTGAGCGTAATAAACGTGCGATTATTTTAGAAGCTGAAGCAGCAAAACAAGATAAAGTCCTTCGTGCTGAAGGGGAAAAGCAAAGTAAAATCTTGATGGCTGAAGGGGATAAAGAAGCGCGTATTCGCGAAGCTGAAGGTATAAAAGAAGCAAAAGAATTAGAAGCGCAAGGGGAAGCAAGGGCAATTGAAGAAATCGCAAAAGCAGAACAAAATCGTATTGAATTGCTTCGTGAAGCGAATTTGGATGAGCGTATACTTGCTTACAAATCATTTGAATCATTAGCTGAAGTTGCAAAAGGACCAGCAAATAAAGTCTTTATTCCGTCTAATGCAATTGAAACACTTGGTACTCTTGGGGCAATTGGAGAAATATTTAAAGAAAAACAAGTGAAGAAACTACCTTCAAATGATACAGGAAAAGAACAATAAAAGTGAGGAAGAGAAATGGGATACCATTTCTCTTTTTTTTTGCGTATATTCCGAAAAGCTTGTACATATCCATGTATAAAGAAGGTGATGCAGTGAAAAAGTATGCAACTCGAATACATGGGAAGAAACTGATTTCGTTACTCCTTTTATATGCGCTAATAGTAATTATGATAGCGTCGATTTTGACGTCATTTTTACATACAATGAAATCGAATTATGCAAATCAATGGTTTGGAAAAGTATCGATGCAAGGTTTTGTTCAAATGATAGAAAGTGAGAATCGCTATTACGGATTTGATTATTTTAAGAAGAATAAAAGAGAGTCAGTTGGAAATTTAATGTTCTCTATTGCGACAGATTTGAAAATTAAAGATTTAAGAACATTCGTCGGTAAAGAAGTACCTGGTATGTCAAAGTATTATTCTAATATTA
Source organism: Bacillus cereus group sp. BceL291 (assembly GCF_051776705.1). NCBI lineage: Bacteria > Bacillati > Bacillota > Bacilli > Caryophanales > Bacillaceae > Bacillus > Bacillus cereus group sp. BceL291. The sequence continues at coordinate 11,747 of NZ_JBPWAP010000019.1, forward strand.
TCGTAGCTGGGGAAGGGACAAACTTGACGAATATCCCAAATGAATCTAGTGTACCGATTGAAGAAGTAACGAAAGAACGGGAAGTAGCAAAAGATAAAGTTACAGAAGCGGAAAAGAATAATCCGGTTCAGAAAAAGAACGGAGCGAAAAAAGGTGAAAGTGCAGTATATATTTATCATACACATAGCTGGGAATCCTTCTTTCCATTATTACCAGGGGCTACGGATCCATCAAGTCCAGATGTAAATGTGTCCTTACTAGGGAAACGTATGAAAGAGCAACTTGAAGGACAAGGAATTCCGGTAGTTCACGATAAAACGAATATGGGTGATTTATTAGCGAGTAAAAAATGGAAATGGCCGCAATCATATAAAGCGTCTCATGAATATGTAAAAGAAGCATTAGCACAAAATAATAAAATTGCGTTTCCAATTGATATACACCGTGACGATCAGCGTAAGAAAGTAACAACAAAAGTAATTAACGGAAAATCGTATGCAAGATTATATTTTATAATTGGGATGGAAAATGAAGGCCGTGCTGAAAATGAAAAAATTGCAAGAGCGATCAATAGTTATTTAGATGAAAACTACTACGGATTAAGTAGAGGGATTTTTCCAAAGTATAAAAAAGATGGAAATGGCGTTTATAATCAAGATTTATCGAAAAATGCGATGTTAATTGAAGTTGGTGGTGTTGATAATACGTTAGATGAATTATATAACACAATTGATGTGTTAACAGAAGCGTTTAGTAAATATTATTGGAATGATGCGGAAAAAGTGAATGGATGAGGGACGGGAGACCGTTCCTTTTTTATTTTGGAATCTTAAAATGTGATATAATGGAATTTTATGAATGTTAAATAAAGGGAGAGAGAAACATGCAAATACTACTAATACGCCACGGAGAATCAGAAGCTGATATTTTACATGTGCATGAAGGTCGAGCTGATTTTGAGTTAACTGACAAAGGGAGACAACAAGTACAAAGACTTGTACAGAAAGTGAAAAAAGATTTTGCGCCAGATTTCATTTGGGCAAGCACATTAAAACGCGCTCGTGAAACGGGTGAAATATTAGCAGAAGCAATTGGTTGTCCAATTCAATTAGAAGAGGAATTAATGGAGTTTAATAATGGAGTGCAAGCAGGCTTATCATTTGAAGAAGCAAAGAAATATCCAGAGCCAAAGTTTCTTCATGACCGTTTTGAAAACGGAGAATCATTTATTGAGTTTCGAATGAGAATAGAAGGAATCTTTTCTAAAATTATGATAGAGAATACATATGATCGAATTGCAATTGTTGCCCATGGAGGCGTAATTAATAGTCTATTACGTGCATTTTTCAAAATGCCAATTTCAATGGACTACTATTTCAAAATGGGAGATACGGGAATAAGTTTAATTGAAATTGAGGGTGAACAAAAAACGGTGCATTTCATTAATGATACGAATCATTTGGACGGGATGTAAAGACTTATGTACAAAGTTGTATTTTTCGATGTTGACGGTACGTTATTAAGTGAGATTGATAGAAGCATGCACGAAAGTACAAAAGAAGCGATACGAAGGTTAATAGATAAAGGAATTCACGTAGTTGTTACAACTGGAAGACCGTATAGTTTATGCTCACAATTTAAGGAACTAGGTATAAATACGTTTATTTCAGCAAATGGTGCACATATAAAATGTGGGAAAGAAGTTATACATAAATCAGTACTTTCAAGCGAAATCGTTCATGATATTTCAAATTTTGCTGAATTACATGGTCACAGTGTTTCTTACTTTACAGAAGAATTTGCAATGAATAATATTGCTTCCAAAGATGAACGTGTCATGCGAGCGTTAAATGAAACTTTAAATTTAGAGCGGTATCCTGACAAAGTTAGAAACTTATCAGATGAGATGTATTGCATATGTCTGTATGCTGATGATACAGAAGCTCAAAAATTCATTGAAAGATATCCAGCACTTACGTTTGAGCGTTTTCATGGTTACGTTATAAATGTATTGGAAGATAGTAAAGTATCGAAGCTAACTGCAATTCAAAAAGTATTGGAACATTTAAACATTAGTAAATTAGAAGCCATTGCTTTTGGCGATGGTGGAAATGATATTGAGATGTTGCAGTATGTAGGATTAGGAGTTGCGATGGGAAATGGTGGAGAGGAGTTGAAGAGAAGGGCTGATTTCGTTACAACGAAGGCGAGTGAAGGCGGAATTTCTTATGCCTTAAAGAAGTTGCGAATTATTTAAAACTAATAGTTAGTCAGTGTGAAAAATCCTGTTTTAATAATGGCTTTTGTTAATATGTATACTGTTTTAGGGAATTATTTGAGCTCTCCTACTTACAATTTAACTGCAGAACAAATCCTTTATTTTCGCTTAGCAGGGCTGTTTGGTATGTTGCTGTCACCACTTGCAGGTCTTTTAACAAAGAGGTTTGAAGTAAGGAAAGTTCTTCAAGGAGGATTGTTGATTGTTATTTTTAGTCTAAGTTCAATGGGCTTTGTTTCGGATCTATCTCTACTTGTAATGATGAGTGTCTGTTTTGTAATAGGTATTGCTATATCCGTTCCGTCTTTAGTTTCTCTTGGAGGTCAATTAGGAGGGAAAGCAAGGGGAATATACTTTTATTTTATTTTTAGGTACTAGTATAGGACCTATCATTTCTATTTATCTTATGAAAATAGGAGGTTATGCTCAAACATTTATTTTATTAGGAATGATACTTTTTATTGGTTTTGTAGCTAATTAATGAATGAGTGGAAAATCACTCAAATAAAGGAATGCGAGGATCTTTCATATGCTCGCATAATAAAATATGAATTTGTCCACGATGATGATAAAAGTGTGCAACGATTTCAAGTAACCATTCAAAGCGCGAATAAGAAATCCCCCAATAGGCAGTCATAACTTTTGCTAATTCTATTTGGGAGTAGGAAAGAAATGTTTTAGAGAGAAGGTTGTATCCTTCAATCATCGTTTGTTGCATGTGAGCAACTGTTACGGGTGTATGTTCTATATAAAAGGTATGTAATTCTTTTTCTGAAATACCATTTAAAATGAGTAAATCAGCATGACAAATAAGAGAAAGATGTGCACACATTTCAAATAATGATCGTTTTGAGTGAATCGGTTGTATTTTTAAATCGTTTTCACTATATTGGTTAAGCATATAAATAGAAGTATCAATAGCAACTTTTAGTTGATGCAATGCAGATTGAACAAACATTGTAATTCTCCTCGTCTCCGTATATAATAGTTTCTTGAGGATATTATATCATACTCAAAATTCCGAAAATTCTAGTAGTTTGACTAGCATAATGAAAAGTATTATATTGTAAAAGGTCATATGAAACGTGAAATAGAATGGAATGCAATTATTGAGTTAGGAGTTAGACCAATGAGTTTGAAATATGGAAGAGATACAATTGTAGAAATTGACTTAAATGCTGTAAAACATAATGTAAAAGAATTTAAAAAACATGTAAATGATGAAGAAATTAAGATGATGGCTGCTGTAAAAGCGAATGGGTATGGCCATGGGGCAGTTGAAGTTGCCAAAGCTGCAATTGAAGCGGGAATACATCAACTTGCAGTTGCATTTGTAGATGAAGCAATAGAATTAAGAGAAGCAGGAATTACTGTACCAATTTTAATTTTAGGATACACACCAGTAGCGGCTGTAGAAGATGTAATTCAATATGACGTTATGATGACTGTTTATAGAGTAGAAGATTTACATGGTATAAATGAAATTGCAAACCGTCTTCAAAAGAAAGTACAAATTCAAGTGAAAATTGATACAGGAATGAGTCGTATCGGTTTACAAGAAGAAGAAGTTAAACCATTTTTAGAAGAATTAAACCGTATGGAGTATGTAGAGGTAGTAGGGATGTTTACGCATTACTCTACGGCAGATGAAATCGATAAATCATATACGAATATGCAAACAAGTTTATTTGAAAAAGCTGTTAATACAGCGAAAGAATTAGGAATTCAAATACCATATATTCATAGTTCAAATAGTGCGGGATCAATGGAATTAAGTAACACATTTCAAAATATGGTACGCGTTGGAATAGGAGTGTACGGTATGTATCCATCAAAAGAAGTGGATCATTCAGTCGTTTCTTTACAGCCTGCGTTGTCGTTAAAATCAAAAGTAGCTCATATTAAACATGCGAAGAAGAATCGTGGTGTAAGTTATGGGAATACGTATGTAACAACTGGTGAAGAATGGATTGCGACTGTACCAATTGGTTATGCTGATGGTTATAATCGTCAATTATCTAATAAAGGCTATGCGTTAATTAATGGGGTTCGAGTACCTGTTATTGGCCGTGTTTGTATGGATCAGTTAATGTTGGATGTTTCAAAAGCGATGCCAGTACAAGTAGGAGACGAAGTAGTATTCTACGGTAAACAAGGTGAAGAAAATATCGCAGTAGAAGAAATAGCGGATATGTTAGGTACAATAAACTATGAAGTTACATGTATGCTAGATAGAAGAATTCCGCGTGTCTATAAAGAAAATGACGAAACAACTGCAGTTGTAAATATATTAAGAAAAAACTGAATCATTTCGATTCAGTTTTTTTATTTTTTTATTCATATCAAATGCGAATATACCCTCGTTATGTAATACGGAGTAAACTTTGTGAAACACACTTTTTAGTTCAACTAAATTAAACTATCACCGGCAGAGATGACCAGTCCCGCAACAAAGATCTAATATACGAGAGTAGGGAAGAGCATCTTGTAAAACGAGGCTGGATGGGAGTATTCAACAAAATGTCCCCAATGTTTATTATAGATGTCTGCTAAAATATCATAATTAGAATAAATTGTTTTTTTAACATATGTATTCACCTAAAAATTAATTAAATTATAATAGTCATACCTCGTGTTAATTTCAAAACCACATTGTGTATATAGTTTTAAAGCGTGGATATTTTTCGTTTCGACGTCTAATTCAATTGTTGAAACTCCTTCTGTAATAAGGGTATGTACTATATTACAAAGAATATCTTTTCCGTATCCTTTACCTTGATAAGAAGGATGAACGGCGAATCCTGATAGTGTAGTAGATTGCTCTTGTTTAGAAACTGTAATTGTTCCTATCACTTTTTCAGCAATAAGGGCACTGTAAACTTGATGGGAAGATGAATTCATCATTTTTTGTAACCATGTAGTCGTATTTTCTACTGAATCACCAAAAGCTTTACTAGAAATTTTAATAAGATCAAGAAGTGATTCTGAAGGTGCAAGAGTAAGCTGTATATTATTATCTGTTGTTTTTTGAATTTCGTTTGTTTTGCACTCCATACTATATTCACTATATAAATATGGTAACTTCATATGTTTTACAAATTCATTCCCAGAAATAGAATCCCCATTAATAATAAGAAGAGCTTCATCTGTCTCTCTATTTTGTATTTCTTTCATTGCAGTTTGTAAAAGGATAGTTCCGAAGCGTTGTTTTCTAAAATGAGGATGTACAAAGCCTATTAGTTCAAGCTTTGTTGGTCTTTCGAAATCATACATATTTAAAGCGCCAATTAATTGAGTACCGTTATAAAGAAGAAAATCGTTTATATAATCTTCATTTCGATTTTTTAAAAAGTTGATATGTAAATCTGAAGAGTAATCAAGATTGTCTTGTTGCCCACAAATATAAGCCAAATCCTTCATTTGCTGTATTTCACTTTCTGTTACATAACGCTTTTTCTGAATATCCATTGTATATTCCCTCTCATTCGTATTTAAAAATAGGATGGGTGACTTAACCATTTTTTTAATTCCACATTACCTTGCACAGATAACAGTCGGTATAAATAACGATAAGGCTGTCTATATTCTTCTAAGTGAGGAATAGACATAATTGTTTCGTAACCACTTTTAAAGGCATGTGCTTATTTTTCTGTAAATTCTATAAATTCATTATATAACAGATGATGTGTTATGAGGATAAAGATAAAAAGATTGAAAGCATACTTACATTTATAGTGAAAATTCATTAAAAATATTATATTTCTCTATTTTTGTATGAATTGTCTAAAAATAATGGTGGTAATACTTGAATGTAAGACTCGTATCTTTAAATCTATGAAGAGTAAAAGTAAAATTAAGCATTCATTTATAAGATTGTGAATCACAATAATGTAGACTATAGAAAATATTTCTCAATAATAAAATGAAGAGAAAAGCATGAAGAAGTAGAATGCATTCATTTATAATAGACTTAAATTAATTAATATAATTAATTGTTAATTTTATTATATTAATTGGATAGGAGAGAATGTTATGGCAAATGTACTCGTAATAAATTTTCCTGGGGAAGGTCATATTAATCCGACTTTAGCTGTTGTAAGTGAGTTAATTCAGCGAGGGGAAACAGTTGTTTCTTATTGTATTGAAGATTATAGAAAGAAGGTTGAAGCAACAGGTGCGGAATTCCGAGTGTTTGAGAATTTTCTCTCTCAAATTAATATTATGGAACGAGTAAATGAAGGTGGGAGCCCTTTGACGATGCTATCTCATATGATTGAAGCATCAGAGCGTATTGTTACTCAAATTGTAGAAGAAACAAAAGAGGAAAAATATGATTATTTAATATATGATAATCATTTTCCAGTAGGACGTATTATAGCGAATATTTTACAATTACCAAGCGTTTCATCCTGTACAACGTTTGCTGTTAATCAGTACATTAATTTTCATGATGAGCAAGAAGCGAGACAAGTAGATGAAATGGATCCATTATATCAATCTTGTTTAGCGGGAATGGAAAGATGGAATAAGCAGTATGGAATGAAATGTAATAGTATGTATGATATTATGAACCATCCTGGTGATATTACGATTGTATATACTTCAAAAGAATATCAGCCACGTTCAGAGGTATTTGATGAATCGTATAAATTTGTAGGTCCATCAATTGCTACTCGAAAAGAAGTGGGGAGTTTTCCTACCGAAGATTTAAAAAATGAAAAAGTGATTTTCATTTCTATGGGAACAGTTTTTAATGAACAACCTGCTTTGTATGAAAAATGTTTTGAAGCGTTTAAAGATGTTGATGCGACAGTCGTATTAGTCGTTGGTAAGAAGATAAATATAAGTCAATTTGAAAATATCCCGAAAAACTTTAAGTTGTATAATTATGTCCCGCAATTAGAAGTTTTACAGCATGCTGATGTATTCGTGACACATGGTGGTATGAATAGTTCGAGTGAAGCGTTATATTACGGTGTTCCATTAGTTGTAATTCCGGTAACAGGAGATCAGCCATTCGTTGCAAAACGATTGACTGAAGTAGGGGCAGGAATAAGACTTAATCGCAACGAGTTAACTTCTGAATTGTTACGTGAGACTGTAAAGAAAGTAATGGATGATGTGACGTTTAAGGAGAATAGTCGTAAAGTGGGAGAGTCGCTTAGAAATGCCGGTGGATATCAAAGGGCAGTTGAGGAAATATTCAAATTAAAAATGAAGCCGTACGTAAAGATTAAATAGATGTTAAAAACACACTTACTTTTAATTTGTAAGTGTGTTTTTAGTATTACGCGTTACATGTGTTACATAAAAATAGCGATAAAGGAGAAACTTTTGTGTATATAAATCGATACCTTTGAATTAGTAGTAAAATTACGTTAAAATAATACTAAGAAAATATATAAGTTTTGGGGGTAATGAATGAAGAAAGTATTTGAATACGTATTATTAACAATTGGCTCAATTATAGTAGCAGGTTCATTAGAGCTTATTTTAGCACCTAATGGATTAGTAGATGGCGGGGTAACGGCTATTGCTATTATGGCAAATAAAGTCGCAGGATTGCCGCTTTATGGTGTGTTCTTAGGAATTAATATCCCAATTTTATTATTTACTGCAAAAGTAATGGGAAAGAAATTTTTTATCCGTACATCTTATGCGAATGTAGTTACAACACTCGGATTAATTTATTTAAAACCATTTCCAGCAATTACGACTTCTGAGTTATTAATTGTACTTTATGGTGGAGTACTGTTTGGAATTGGTGTTGGGATTGTTGTTAAAATGGGTGGAGCAATTGACGGTTCGGAAATGTTAGCAGTTTGGATGAATAAACACTTTAATGTACCGATTAGTACATTTTTACTTGCAGTAAATGCAGTTATTTTCATCTTTGTTGCCATTTTATTTTCAATCGAACAAGCGATGTTCTCATTAGCAATTTTCTATATTGTTACGAAGATGATTGATTTTATATTAGATGGTATTAATCAAGGTAAGAGCGTTATGATTATTTCTGGTAAGAATAAAGAAATAGGCGATTTACTTATGAAAGAATTGCAACTATCTGTTACGTATCTACATGGAGAAGGTGGTTTTTTAGGGGAGCATAAGAGAATCATTTATTGCATTACAAACCGATTCATTTATCCGAAAATGAAAGATCTCGTTCTCTCTGTAGATCCAGCCGCTATAATCGAAGCTTCCTATTCAACAGAAACGACTGGTGTGAAACGTCCGGGAAGGAAAGCTAGGTCAGGTGAATAACTAGAAGAAGGCTGTCCAAAAAGTTATTTTGGAACAGCCTTCTTTTTTATTTTGTTGAATTGTTAACATGTTACAAGTTAAATCCACTGTTAAAAAGTTTCCTTGCAACTAGGAAACCAAGCGTCTTTTAATAATGTAGCCAACGTTTCAATTTTATTTTCTGGAATACTACCAAAGCCGAGTAATACGTATGATTCCTTACGTAAATCATTCACGAAATCATATGGAGAAAGTGGGTATAATTTAACGCTTTGTTTTTTAGCGGATTCAATCAGTTCATTTTCATTCATACTGTTATGGACACATAAAACAATATGAAGTCCGGACTGTTCGCCAAGAATTTGAACATTAGCCCCCATTTCTTTCATAATGGATTTTACTAACGCATGATGTTTTCTTTTATATAGTGTACGACTCCGATTAAGGTGACGTTCCCAATTCCCGCTTTGTATAAAGTTAGCAAAAGCAAGTTGTTGTATTGTAGCGACTGTTTGTTTGAAAATTCCATGCAGTTCTTGATATGTTTTTAAAAGGTGTGGTGGTAAAACAACATATCCCATTCGTAAAGAAGGTAAAAAAGATTTTGAGAAAGTCCCCATATAAATAACGCGTTCATTTGAATCAAGACTTTGTAAAGAAGGAATCGGCTTACCAGCGTAGCGAAACTCTCCATCATAGTCATCTTCAATAATGTATCCGCTGCAATCATTAGCCCACTTTAACAATTCTAATCTTCTAGATAAAGGCATAATAATCCCGAGTGGAAATTGGTGTGATGGTGTAACGTATGCGACATTGGAATTTGTATTGTATAAACTAGAAATATCAATACCTTTTTCATCCAATGGTATGGGATGAATTTGTCTATCACAGCTTTTAATGATTGCGTGTATACGGTGAAATCCAGGGTTTTCAATGCCGTATTCTTTTGTAGGGCCAAGCAGTTGAAGTAGTAGCCAGAGAAGTGGCTGCGTTCCGGCGCCAATCACAATTTGATCAGGTGAAGAATGGACACCGCGAGAATGATATAAATATGTTGATATATGCTCTCGAAGAGCGAATTCACCTTGAGGGTCTTCTTTTGCAAATAGTGCATTTTCGTATGTAAGTATGGATTCTTGTAATGCTCGTTTCCAATTTGTAATCGGAAATGCATTTTGATCAATAAGTCCTTGGCTACAATCATATTCAAATTTTTCGTCTATCAAATTGCTCGTCTTCTTTGCTGCATTTGGCTTTTTATTTGGGATAACGTCAATATCGAAATTTGCTACAAAAATACCACGTTTCGGTTTACTTTCTACATAACCTTCAGCTAATAATTGTTGATAAGCTGATTCAACAGTAATGCGGCTAATATTAAGTTGTGATGCTAAATTTCTGTGTGAGGGTAGACGTGTGCCGACAGAAATAGTCCCTTGTATAATTTCAGCTTTTATATATTCGTAAATTTGCAAGTAAATAGGTGTGTTACTTTGTAATTGCAATGGGATAGTAAAATCCATATAAAACTCTCCTTTAAAACTGGCCTTATAAAAAACACTTAAACTGTCACTTAAGTGAAGGGCAGTTACTTTCTATAATAATGATATAACATTTGGAAAATTAAATAAATATTTAGAGGAGAGTTAAAAATGAATGTTAAAGAAGTAGTAACAGAAGAGCAATTACATGAAGTATTACCTGTTTTACAGCAATTACGAATGAAACTTTCAAAAGAGGAAACAAGCTCTTTATTTCGAAATATGAAAGAAGAAAATTATAAACTATTTTCGCTGCGTAATGAGAATGATGAAGTTGTTAGCCTTGCAGGTGTAGCGATTTGTACGAACTTTTATAATAAGAAACACGTTTTCGTATATGACCTTGTAACAGCAGAAGCACATCGTTCAAAAGGACATGGGAAAGTATTACTTTCGTATATAGAGAACTGGGGAAAGGAAAACGAATGTGAGTCTATCGTCCTCACGTCAGCATTTTCAAGAATTGATGCTCATCGTTTTTATGAAAGAGAAGGGTATGATAAGGTGAGTTATTCTTTTCATAAAGAATTATAAAAAATAAGAAGAAGTTGTCCCGCAAAAGTTGGGAACAGCTCCTTCTTATTTTTTAAGTTATTATTAAACCGTAAATAGGTTGTAAGTTATGGTATATGTATTTGAAAAGGTTATATAGTGTATTTTGTCGAATTGTTTTAATTTAATAAAGAGAATGATTGGAGCGCTTATACTTGAAAAAAATAAAAAAACTATCAATCCCTAATGATGCTAGAGTTATCGTCATATCGGATATTCATGGAGAATTAAATCTTTTAAAAGAAGCACTACATAAAGTTAACTTTAAAGATGAAGATTATTTAATTATTAATGGAGATCTTTGCGAGAAAGGACGAGATAGCGTAGGCGTAGTAAACTACGTTATGAATCTTGTAAAGAACAATTCAAAGGTTCACGTTGTTGAAGGGAATTGTGAAGTTTTAGTTGATGCTCTTCTAAATGAAAATCCTGGTCTTATTAATTATTTATGTACGAGGAAGCATTCAATTTTTAATGAATGGCTAGAGCAATTGGGTTTTTCAGTTCATGAGGGCACTTCAATTCGTGAAGTGAAAGAAGCATTGTTAAGTGAATTTTCACAAGAACTATATTGGCTAACAGAGTTGCCGACAGCGATTGAAACAGAAGATTATATTTTTGTGCATGCCGGTCTAGAAGATAGAGTAGATTGGAAAGAAACTGAGCGCAAAAATGCGATAGCAATGCCGGAGTTTTTCAATCAATCACATAAAGCAAATAAGTATGTAATAGTCGGTCATTGGCCTGTCGTGAACTATTCTGAAGAAGCACCGTCTAATAATCCAGTTATTGATAAGGAGAAAAAAATTATTGCAATTGATGGAGGAAATGCAATTAAAGAAGCAGGGCAATTAAACGTATTTATTATTCAGAGGAAACAAACGGGCGATACGTTTTCTTATACATATGTAGACTATTTTCCAGAGTACGAAGTAATAGCGGATTTTAATGCGAATTCAGAAATGCAGGGCGGAGTGACATATCCGTATTATTACATAGAGCCTATCGAGAAGATGCAAGATTACACCGTATGTAAACAAAAGGAAACGAATAATGTGCTCACTGTAAAAAATGAATATATGAAACAACTTAAGTCAGGTGAATATACAGTGAAAACCGATATTTCTTGTGCGCAAATAAGCGTTAGGAAGGGAGATATCGTTTCTCTCATTGATGATAGCTGTTCAGGATATGATTTAATTAAAAAAGATGGCGTAGAGGGTTGGATAGTGAAAGGGATTTTAGTTGAGATAGAAAAAGTGAAAAATAAAACATTAAGCTGAAATAGGAGGGATATAACCTCCTATTTTTTTAAAGGAGTAGATTGCTTGCTGTCTTTAATAAGTAAATAAATCGTACTCGGCAGAATGATAAGCGTCATTCCTAAAAGAATTGCTAGTATAGCATAACCTCTATAGGGAGCAGAAACGATAAAAGGAAGTATCGCTAAAAAAATACCTGCTATCATCATTGAAATACTACTAATATTTGAAGCTCTTTTTTCAAGGTGCTTATCATTCCATTCTAATGAAACGGTTGATTTAGTCGTATCAATTTTGGAACTGAAATAACCTATTAATATAAATAAAAGCCCTAATGCTAAAAATATGAAATGATCAAGAGGAAGTGAAAAGCCAAGAGCGATGAGGGCGATGACAATATCGACAAAAAATAAGAATAGTAACATTGTGTTGCCGATCCAATGGAGAAATTTTTGGTTACTCGCTGCTTTAGATAAAGCTAAAAATACAAAGAATAAGAAGGAACATATAATTATATTTACGATTACAAAAGTGCTTTTATCCATTGTTGATGTAGGCGTTCCATTAAAGTCCCATTTCGTAACAATACTTAATGGTAAGAAGAAATAGAGAATAATATTTGTCGTAACAATAGTAAGAAATAAAGCAATACTAAATCGTTTATTCATTGAATCACCAGCTTTCTACATGAATAATTCGTACCTTATAACAAAATTATACAATATAATAAATGATATTTGTTTTGATTTTTCAGAAAAAATATTATAATTATATATGAAATAAAGAGGAGTGTAGGAGGAAATTATGAATAGCGTAATAGTAAAAGGGGATAAAGTAACAATTCGTACAATTGAAGAATCAGATATAAAAACATTATGGAATCTCGTGTTTAAAGAAGAAAATCCAGAATGGAAAAAATGGGATGCACCGTATTTTCCGTTTTCAATGCAAGAATACTCATCCTATAAGGAAAAGATGCAAACTCGTTTAAAAGAAGAACCGCTATCCAATTTAATTATAGAAAATAACGGTCAAATCATTGGGACAGTTGGGTTTTATTGGGAATACAAACCGACGCGTTGGTTAGAGATGGGGCTTGTGATTTATGACCCAACATACTGGAATGGTGGATACGGTACAGAAACATTGACATTATATAGAGATTTGCTATTTGAAAAAATGGAGATTGGTAGAGTAGGAATCACGACTTGGTCTGGTAATGAACGAATGATGAAAGTAGCGGAGAAAATAGGAATGAGCTTAGAAGGTAGAATGCGAAAGTGTCGTTATTATAACGGAACATACTATGATTCTATTCGAATGGGCATGATTCGTGAAGAATGGGAAGCGCTATGTGTAACGAAGGGGTGAGAAAGATTGTACGCTATTATTGCTACATTTGATCGTGTGTTTACTAATAAAATTACAGAACTGCAAAATGAATTAACAAATGTAATTGGAACAAATCAACTAGCTGGAGTAGAACCTCATATTACGTTAGCTGATTATAATGAGTTAGATGTTCATTTGTATACTGAGAAACTAGGGGAGTTTGTAGCTATTCAAGAAAATATGGATGCAGTAACTTTTCCTTCTGTTGGAATTTTTCCTACTAATGGAACGGTCTTTCTAGCGCCGACTGTTACCAATGAATTGTTAAAACTTCATCATTCTTATCATGATTATTTTAAAACTTTTCATGACAACCCAAATTCATATTACGTACCGGGAAAATGGGTACCGCATTGTACAATTGCAAATAGATTACATACAAAGCAGTTTTTAAGTGTAATGGAATATATTTATGAGAAATTTGATTTTGTAACAGCTTCAATTGAGAAATTAAAATTAATTAAGGTGAATTATGAAAATGGTTCTGCCATTTCTTCTAGTATATTAGCAGAATATAATTTAAAGAGAATGGAGACATCGAGATGACATATATAATTAGAGAAATGAAGCAAGAAGATATTCATGCTGTACAATCAGTAGCAAAAATAGCTTGGCATGATACATATGAAGGCATTATTCCAAGAGAAATTCAAGACAGTTTTTTAGACGAGGCATATTCTGATGAAAAAATGAAATATCGTCTTAAAAATACGCATTTATTCGTTGCGGAAGAAGAAGGAGAAGTAATAGGGTTTGCGAACTTTTCACCTGTTAGACTACAAAATGAAGCGGAATTAGGTGCGATTTATTTGTTACCAGATCAGCAAGGAAAAGGGATCGGAAGTGCTTTATTACAAAAAGGAATTAAAGCATTAAATGGGATACGGAAATTGTACATACATGTAGAAGCAGCAAATGAAAAAGGAAAACGCTTTTATGAAGCGAAAGGTTTTGCTGAATTAGAGCAATTTGAAGAAGACTTTGAAGGACATATGATGCAGACAGTAAGGATGGTTTTATACGTATAAGGAGAACTAGTAATGAAAATTTTTGATTTTAGTGAAAAAGTAGGAAAGCACCTATCAGTATTTCAATCTAATTTCATCATGTCGAAAATATTAAACCATCGAGGAAATATACATATCGGTGCTATGCATTTACACGAGAATGGAATCATCGGTAATCATGAAGCAGTTGTATCTCAACTGCTTCTTATTGTGGAAGGAGCTGGATATGTATGTGGGGTAAATAAAGAAAAGATAAAGATAGAGGCGGGACAAGCTGTGTTTTGGGAAAAGGGAGAGCTCCATGAAACAAGTACAGAACACGGATTAACAGCAATTGTTATGGAAGCGGAGAATCTTGAACAAGCGATAGTAATGCCTATTATTCAAGGGGAGTTGTGAAAAATGATTGTTAAGGCGAATCAAGAAGATACCAATGAAATATTAAAATATTCGGCTCAATCGCTTTTTGAAGGGACGAGAGGGAATTGTCAATTAAGTACCGAGAAAGCAATTGAGATTACAAAGCCGATTGTAGAAAAAGGAGCATGCTATTTAATTATTAAAGAAAAAAATAAAGTAATGGGATGGATATTAATAGGGGAAAATACAGACTATTTTTCTCGTGAAAAACTTGGATTTATATATGAATTGTACGTTTTCCCAGAATATCGCGGGAGAGGATTATCGCGAGAACTGATGGAAGCTGGTATTAAGGAATTAAAGGAGAAGTATTCAGAAATTCGGTTGAATGTATTTGCTGGGAATTTTGCAAAAGAGATGTACGAAGAGTTTGGGTTTGTTGAAAGGCAGGTAATTATGACTTTGAAGTGAGTAGAATAGTCTGAATGAGAGAAGAGAAAATAATGATTTAGTGGCTACTTTATCGCTGGAATTTAAAGCGATAAAGTATAAAATAGATGGTTTGCCTTTATTTTATAGTCGATTTATAGAGTGTGCTTAAAAAACAAATAAATTAGTATTATACAATATATCGTTATTATAGTAAAAGAGAAATTTTGGAAAAATATCATTTTTTTGTTTAGAAATTTTTAAATTATTGATATAATCAATTTGTAGAATTGATTATTGGTTAATTTTACTATTTTTTAATTTTAAGGGGGATTTAATAATGGCAGGACAAATTCGTATGTCACCAGAGGAGCTTAAATCGAAAGCGACTCGATATGGACAAGGTGCAAATCAAATTGAGGACATTTTACGTCAACTACAAAACTTACAAAATGAATTAAGAGGAGAATGGGAAGGTCGTGCTTTCGAAGGTTTTGACCAACAGTTCAATCAATTAAAGCCAAAAGTACAAAACTTCGCACAGCTATTACAAGAAATTAATATGCAGCTTAATAAAACTGCAGAAGCTGTTGCTAGACATGACGAAGATCTTTCTCGTAATTTCGGTCTACAATAAGACAGATAAAAAGAAATATATAATTTAGCCATGCAACCATACGTTGTATGGCTAAATTACTTTAAAACTAGAGTAAGATACGAAGTCTTTCATTAGATAGACTCGCAGTCGCAGGAGTGATAAGTAGTGAAAAAGTTCAAATGGAGCATCTTGTTGTTTATTATTTTAGCTCTTGTACTATCAACAGGGGTCTCCTATTTAGCATTAAATCAAAATGTTAAGAAAGCTAATGAGAATACTACACCAAAAATGACAGTTGCGTTGGTAAATGAAGATCAGGGCACTGTATTTGAGGGCAATAAAATAGCATTTGGAGATCAATTTGTTAAAAATGTAAATAAAAATACGAAACAAGAATGGTACGTAGTTAGTCGCGGGGTAGCAGAAAATGGATTGAAAAATAATAATTACAATATGATGATTGTTATTCCAAATGATTTTTCTAGGAAGGCAGTTGCGATTGATTCAGAGATTCCAGAGAAATTAACGTTAAACTACAAAGTAAATGCAACTGGGAATAAGGATTTGAAAGCTGAGGCAGAAAATACAGCTTCTGTTATTTTAGAAGATTTCAATAAGCAAATAATCGACGTTTATTTTGCGAGTATTATCGGTAAGCTACAAGGTGCACAAGATAATATAGGTAAAATAATTGAAAAAGGAAACGTTCAAACAACTATGTATAAAAAAGATATACATAGTCCGTTAGCAAATTACACAAATCAATTTAAAACAGTACAAGATTATACAGGTGTTTCTGTTAATAGTTTCAAAGGATTTCAGGATGTTTTAAAAGGTTTCGGTCAAGCGTTAGATGAAGGGAATAAATCAAACAGTACGTACTTAGATGGTTTTAATAACTTTCAAAAAATGCAAACTGATAACAATTTGTTAGCGAATAATTTCATAAATCAATTCAATCAATATATGAATGATATGAATACAGGCGATGCTTTAAAGCAATTAAGTGCATTGGAATCCGCTAATAAAATTATTTCAAATCAATTTACGTTTTCAGAGAAAGAACCGAATATTTTAACTGATGCTGCAGCGATTCAAAAATATTTAGCAGATGTAAAAAAACAAGTATCTGAATATGATACAGAACTTGCAGGAAAGTTAGAAAGTGATATTCAAGAGACGGTAATTAAGAAGTTAAAGCAATCTATGTCGAATGATGGAAAGCAAGAAATCTTCATAAATACATTAATGAAACAACCAGATGCTCGAATAAAGAAACAAATCGAGAATTTAATTGCGAAATTACCTAGTTTAAACATGGAAGAAATCGGTCAAAGCGATTTACCAGATGCGACGAAATTACAACTGCAAAATGTAATTCAATTTACAAAAAAATATAATAAAGAAAATAATTTTTATTATGATCCTGTAAATAAAATATCTTTAGGAAACGCTATTAAAGAAGTAAAGGATAGACTTTATACAGAGGGAATTACATTTAGTGATACTGCGAAAGTAATTAAAATGGAATCTCCGCAAATTTTGAAGATAAAGATTCCAGAAGAATTTAAACTAGATGGAAGTACAGAAGCTTTATATATTGATGATGTGGATCGTACAAGTGATTTTCTTCAAAGCGAAGCAGGAGAAATTACAATAGCTCCTCGTAATGAAGGGGATATAAAGATTGATCTGCATGTGAAGTTAAAAGATCCAAACATCAATATAGATGTTTTCTCTCCTGTAATGTGGCAGTGGGAATTGAGTGGGACTCATAAAAAAGAAACTAGTCCTGAAAAAGAAAAACCTAACAAAGAAGATAAAGGAACACAAACGGAAAATAGCAAGGTGGAAAATGTGGTTCATAAATCACAGTATGGCATAATGCCGTTAGTACACAATGCTAAAACGCCTATTATCAAAAAAATGGAAAACACAACAGGCAATAATGAAGGAAGCCAAGGAGGCGGAACAGGGAAAGATAACGGAACTGGAGGAAACCCAGGAGGCGGAACGGGAACAGATAACGGAACTGGAGGAAACCCAGGAGGCGGAACAGGGAAAGATAACGAAACTGGAGGAAACCCAGGAGGCGGAACGGGAACAGACAACGGAACCGGAGGAAACCCAGGAGGCGGAACGGGGAAAGATAACGGAACCGGAGGAAACCCAGGAGGCGGAACGGGAACAGACAACGGAACCGGAGGAAACCCAGGAGGCGGAACGGGAACAGACAACGGAACCGGAGGAAACCCAGGAGGCGGAACGGGAACAGACAACGGAACCGGAGGAAATCCAGGAGGCGGAACGGGAACAGACAACGGAACCGGAGGAAATCCAGGAGGCGAAACGGGAACAGATAACGGTAAAGTTACTGAAAGTACAACGAATCAAGTAGTACATCAAAAAGCAGAAGTATTAACAAAAAATATATCTAGTGTATTAATAAAAGAAGCAGTAGATACAGTCGAAAGTTATCAAGGTTTAATGAGCCTTTACGAAATGTATTATGGGATTGATTTAAGAACGAAAGATGTAGGTCCTAAGTTAGAAGAGGGAAGTTTAGATGCAATTGCGACGGATCAATCTTTGTACTACGTATTAAATAAACAAAGTTTAATTGATTTAATTTCAAATCTTGTTTCATCAAGTATTACTACAGAAATAAAGCAAGATATGTCAGGTTTAAAACAAAAAATAAACTCTTATCAACAATCTATTACTAGTGCGGATCAAAATTCTATGCTACTAGCGGAGAAATTAAATGGAACGACGCAACAAGCAACTAGTATGAATGAAAATTTAGGAGAGTATGTAAAAGGTTTAGCGAAATGGCGTGAGAATAGCTTAAAGCTAGTTGAAGAGCAGCAAGTATTAACAACAAATCATGCTGGTGAGCAAACAGCTATTTTATCGTTAGATTCTGGTATTAAATCATTAATGATGCAAAGTCAGTCATTGGTCGAAAGTTCGAAGCATAGTTTAGCAACTTCAGACGATGTATATAAAACATTTGATCAAATTAATGGACAAGCAAAAGAAATTCAAGACAGCGGAACGACAATTGTTTCAAAAGCTGATCTATTATTAAATGACTTTACGAAGAAAATGGAAGATGATAAATCATTCTCCAAAAACTTTACGAAAATTTTAGCGAATAGCCGTATTGGAGATCGTCAAAATGAGATGCTATATGACTTTTTAGCTAGTCCAGTTCAAAAGCAAAATGATGGAGTAATTGCAGCAGGTAATGCTTTTACACCGTACTTAATTGTATTAACTTGTTTCATTGTTGCATTATTTACAGCATACGCAATTGCGAATCAAGAAAAGAAACGAATGCAATCAGATCATTTTGAAGAGAAATTCTCATTAATTGATATGAATGTACCAACTACAGTAGTAGCTTTCGGTATATCAATTGTGGAAGGGATTAGTATAGGTATCATTTCTGGGCGTCTTTTAAAGTTCGGTCAGGATCAAAGTTTACTATGGATTGCGTTCATCACATTTATTATGATGGCGTTTGTATTGGTCTCAACCTACTTATTACGACAAATAAAAATGGTAGGAATGTTTATACTATTAGTATTTTTAAGCATGTACCTATTTTTAACTGAGGCAGTTGGAAGTAAAGTAGATCAAATGTCGTCTGTCGGAAAGATACGTCAATTCTCACCGCTTCAGTATATAGAAAGTTTTCTAAATGATTTTATTAGTGGTAAAGATACTGGGAAAGTTATTTTTGTCGTATTGTTTGTAATTGCCATTATTGGATTGGTTAGTAATCTATTTGTATGGCATAAGAAATGGGAGGAAAAAGAAGTAAATGATCAAACAATGGAGCATAGTGGCTAAGTTATCATTTCTCTCTATCCTTTTACTGTTTGTCGCGCTACCGATAAGGAGCGCGGCTGACAGTTATCTTGGTGATGATGGGAAGATTAAGTTTAAAGTGGATCGACTTGAAGAAAGCGACCAAGAAAAAAATAAAAAGGAACATAAGGAAACAGAATTAGATAAAGCATCGATTGAGTTATTTAACAAAGATATAGAGGAAGAAATTGAGAAAAAGAAAAAGAAAGAACAAAAAGATATGGAAGCTTTGCGAGATTCTCTTTTTACAAAACCAAAAGAGAATAATAGTGTTAAAGATACGAAAAATAGTTTATTTAGCAGTGAATACATTGTCAGAAAAAGTGCAGATGAAGTAGCGAGTAATGAAACAATGAATGAAGAGCCAATTAGTATAACAATAATATTATTATTTGGCGGCGGCATTCTACTTATTTGCATCGGTATTTATACGGTTCTTCGTAAAAGTTGGAGGTAAAGTGATGGCAATACAAACACATATCAATGTGACAGTAGATTTTAGTAAATGGAATGGAAATACATATGATTTGCGTATTCCGAATCATCAATCTATTAAATATTTATTAAAAAACTTATTAGATACGCTAAAGATTGATAATCATGAAGGTTCACATTTTGTAATTAAAGTGAAAAATAAGTCAATTGTTTTAACAGATAATGATCGTTTAATTGATCACCAAATAACAGATGGAGATATTTTGCAAGTTTTATAAAGAATATTTTTTACTTTTAGTTATTTGAAAATAAGTTATTACGGGTTATAAAGAAAAGGAGAAGAGGATAAACATGACGGAAAAAATAATTCAAATTGATGCAATGAACTATCAATTTCAAATAGAAAAAGAAAATTGGAAATTGGAGATGACCAAATCTCAAACACGTATAAAAGACTTCCGTCAATTCGATATAATTACGGGCGAATCATCTGAATTTGTACCATTAACAATAGAAGAAACGGATGATATGTTTACGTTTCTATATCAAGTAGATAAAAAATTATATAAGTGGGACGATCTTAGCCGTTTTGGAAGAAATGAGAAATTAAGACTACTTCGGAATGTTGCGCAGTTTCGTAAATATTTAAATAAACGAATCACGTTCTTTTTACATCCAGACAATATAGTTTTTAATGCTAATTTAATACCAAGTATTATACATAGAGGAATTCGAGATATTGTTCCGCCAACCCCATTATTAGAAGAGCAATTTTTAACACAATATAAGTGTCTAATTATTGCTTTATTCTCCCAAAAACATAACTTTGATGATTTGTATGCTGGGTTACTAAAAGATGCAAAAGAAACAACATTTGAACAGACCGTTGCTCAAATGGAAAGTTTAGATGCATTACTGCAGTTTCTTGATGACAGCTTTGAGAAGGAACAAACAAAAACAGAAAAAAATATGCAGTTAGTACCTAAAAAAAGCTATAAATCATTTAAATACTTAGCTTTTTCCTTCATAGCGGCGACAGTTATTTTAGCTGCTCCTTTAATATATTTCACTTTTATAAAATTTCCTTATCAAAATAAATTGTTAGAAGCAAATGCAAGTTTCATAGCAACTGATTATGACAAAGTCATTACGCAATTGAATGAAGAGGAGTTTGAATCATTACCGATTGCATCTAAATATGAGTTAGCATTTGCATACATTACAGCTGAAAAACTAGGTGAAGCTCAAAAGAAATCGATTATGAAAAACATTAGTTTGAAAAGTGATGAAAAGTATTTGCTGTATTGGATGTATAACGGAAAAGGTAATTTTGATAAATCATTAGATTTAGCTAAGACACTTGATGATCCTCAGCTTATTATGTACGGCCTTGTTAAACAAATTGAATCACTGAAAAATAATCCGGATTTATCAGGGGAAGAACGTGATCAAAAGTTAAAAACATATGAGCAACAATTAGATGAATATAAAAAGAAATATGGCAATTCATCAAACGATAAAAATTTGTCGGACACAGAGAAAAAAGAGTAAGCACTTGATGAGACAGTTGAAAAGGAGCAGTGAACACGGATGGAGCAACTATTAGTATTGACTTATGGAGACAAAATATATAAGTGCACATTACATCCAAATGAGCAATCAATAGTGTCGATTGGAAAAGAGTGGACAAATGATATTACGAATCCAAGTTTAGAACAAGAAGTAGAGTTAAAGTGGAATAATGAAGTAAATGCTTGGATGGTACAGGATCAATTAATAGAATTCAATAAGGAAATTGAGATTGGGAAAACAAGAGATGTGAGCTTGAAAATCTTTATATCTATTGTTGGCACAACTAAAGTGTTTGATATTGGAACGAAACATTCTCTTACAGTGAGTCAAAACGATTACGATGATATTTCTATTACCGGGACTAGTGTAGATTTAATGCTATCTCGCGAAACGTTGTACGATTCTTTTAAAGTGAACGTGTATGGCGGGGATGTATTTCATAATTATACGAAGTTAAAAGATAGCGTTATGTTGGAATCAGGAGACGTATTATATTTTGATGGTATTTTATTGGAGATTGGTAGTGAAGACATTCAAGTACTTTCTTCAGAAGATAAAGTGAAATCTGCGTTACCTATTTTAGTAGAATCAGAAACGAATTATCAAAGTGGTTATCCAGACTATCATCGTTCACCACGTATTATTTACCGTGAACCAGAAGAGAAAATGACAATTGCAAAGCCTTCAAGTATGCCATCAAAACCAACGGAGCATTTAGCAAGAATCATTGCACCTTCACTTGTCATGATTGTCGTAACTGTATTACTTGCTATTTTCATGAAATATGGAATGTTTATTATCGCATCGATTGCGATGACATTAGTAACAATCATTGTTTCTGTCACATCGTATATTAAAAATTTGAAGCAATATAAAGTCGACATTGTTGAACGAGATAAAAGCTATAGAGAGTATATAAAACAAAAAACGAAAGATTTACATGCAGAAAGTGAAAAACAGCGTCACGCATTACATTATCACAATCCAAATGTAGAAGTAATACGTAATATGGCAGTTCAAGTAAATCCTAGAATTTATGAAAAAACAATGTTACATCATGATTTCTTAACATTTAGCGTTGGAACAGGACAAGCTAATACGAGTTTTGAAATTCAATTTAATGAAGAAGAATTTAGTCAAACGAAAGATGAATTAATCGATATAGCACGTGAACTAAGACAGCGTTATCTATCATTGGAAGATGTACCAGTTGTAACAGATTTAATGAATGGACCAGTCGGTTATATTGGCCAACGCTCTTTAGTGTTAGAGCAATTACAATTATTAGTTGCACAAACGGCTTTATTCCATAGTTATTATGACTTGCAGTTTATTACTATTTTTCCGGAAGAAGAAAAAGAAAAATGGGATTGGATGCGCTGGTTACCTCATGGAAGTGTTCGCGATATAAATGTACGTGGATTTGTATACCATGATCGTAGCCGTGATCAAGTGTTAAATAGTTTGTATCAAATATTGAAAGAACGAAAATTAAAACTAGATGAAAAAAGTTCTACTAATGAAAAAATGTACTTTGCACCGCACTATGTCGTTCTCATTACAGATGAAAAACTAATATTAGACCATGTTGTTATGGAATTCTTTAATGATGATCCGAGTCAATTAGGTGTATCACTTGTATTTGTACAAGATGTTATGCAAAGTTTACCGGAGCATGTGAAAACGGTAATAGATATAAGAGATGCAAAACAAGGGAACATCATCTTAGAGCAAGGAGAGCTTGTTAACCGTCAATTTAAACTAAATCACGTACCGAAAGGGTTCAATTTAGAAGATATTTCACGGGCATTAGCACCATTAAATCATTTGCAAAACTTAAAAAATAGTATTCCAGAAAGCGTAACATTTTTAGAAATGTACGGCGTTGAAAAAGTAAAAGAACTGAATATCACAAGTCGTTGGGAGAAAAATGCAGCGCATAAATCTTTAGCTGTACCACTTGGATTACGTGGTAAAGAAGATATCGTAAACTTAAACTTACACGAAAAAGCACACGGACCACACGGATTAATAGCAGGTACAACCGGATCAGGTAAATCGGAAATTATACAATCGTATATTTTATCTCTAGCAGTCAATTTCCACCCGTACGAAGTAGCCTTTTTACTAATTGACTATAAAGGCGGCGGAATGGCGAATTTATTCAAAAACTTACCGCATTTATTAGGAACAATTACGAACTTAGATGGAGCACAAAGTATGAGAGCGCTCGCATCAATTAAAGCTGAATTGCAAAAAAGACAACGCTTATTTGGGGAAAATGATGTAAACCATATTAATCAGTATCAAAAACTGTATAAAGAAGGCTTAGTAAGTGAACCGATGCCGCATCTATTTTTAATTAGTGATGAATTCGCGGAACTAAAGTCAGAACAACCAGAATTTATGAAAGAGTTAGTTTCAACAGCGCGTATCGGTCGTTCGCTCGGAATCCATTTAATATTAGCTACGCAAAAACCGAGTGGTGTTGTAGATGATCAAATTTGGAGTAACTCGAAATTCAAACTAGCATTAAAAGTGCAAAATACATCAGATAGTAATGAAATTTTAAAAACACCAGATGCTGCTGAAATTACATTACCAGGACGTGCTTACTTACAAGTTGGGAATAATGAAATTTATGAACTATTCCAATCAGCTTGGAGCGGAGCAGACTATGTAGAAAACAAAGAGGATAAAGAACATTTAGACGCAACAATCTATGCAATAAATGATCTAGGACAATATGAAATATTAAGTGAAGACTTAAGTGGACTTGGTAGCAGTAAAGAAGTAATAAGCGTACCATCTGAACTGGATGCTGTTATTGACTACATTCACGATTACGCAGAAATAAATGAAATTGAAGCGTTAGCTAGACCGTGGTTACCACCACTTCCAGAAAGCGTATATTTACAAGACTTACACGCTATTCAGTTCAAAGAAGCATGGACGAAAGAAAAGAAACCATTACAAGCAACAGTTGGTCTACTAGATCAGCCTGAATTACAATCACAAACACCATTAACATTAGATATTAGTAAAGACGGACACGTAGCGGTCTTCTCAAGTCCAGGCTACGGAAAATCAACATTCTTACAATCAGTCATTATGGATGTAGCTCGCCAGCATAGTCCGGAGCATTTGCATGTGTATTTATTAGACTTCGGAACAAATGGCTTAATGCCATTAAAATCCTTACCGCATGTGGCAGACATCATTACATTAGACCAAGTTGAAAAATGCGAGAAATTTCTTCGTCGCATAGAAGACCTATTAAAAGATAGAAAGCAATTGCTAAGTAAATATGGTGTTGCGAGTCTTGAAATGTATGAGAGAGCTAGTAAAGAAGTATTACCAACAATATTAATTACGTTAGATAACTATGATGCTGTTAGAGAAGCTGGATTTGTCGAAGACTTTGAACGCATTATTGCACAAATTGTACGTGAAGGGGCAGCAGTAGGAATTCATTTAATGCTTACGGCTACACGTCAAAATGCATTGAGAGTACAAGTAAATACAAATATTAAACTACAAATTGCGCTATATATGATAGATGAGGCAGAATCTAGAGCTATTGTAGGAAGAACAGAGTTAAAAATTGAAGAATTAGCAGGCCGTGGTTTAGTTAAAATTGACGAACCAACAATCTTCCAAACAGCTTTACCGACAAATGGAGAAGATGTCCTTACTCGAATTGAAAATATACAAGCTGAAGGAAAAGAGATGGATTCCTTCTGGGATGGAGAAAGACCGAAAGCAATTCCTATGGTACCTGAAGTTCTGGAATACAAGGAATTCATTGCATGGCCAGAAACAAGAAAAATTATTGAAGCAGGCAAACTAACATTTGGTGTAGAGACAGAAAACGTTACGCCTCTCGAATTAGATTTAACGGAAGCGTCTAATATTGTTGTAGGGGGAATCAAGAAAGATGAAGTTGAAAATGTAGTTCATCAATTCCTTCAACAGTTAGCAGACAGTGGACACTTTGACCTAGGTTTAATTGATACAAGAACACGAAATTTCTCAAACTATAGAGAGAGCGCTGCTTTATATGTAGCTGAAAAAACAGGAATTGAGAAAACGATTAAACAAGTTACAAATGCTTATAAATCGAGAGAAGCAGCGTTTAAAGAGGAGCAGGAAGCATCAAGTGAAACAGTGAACCCGGCAGAATTTATTAAGAAATTTAAGCCGATTGTAATCGTAATTGCGGATGTAAATGATATTTTAAGTAATTTAGAAGATAGCGATATATATAGTTTAGCGGAATTAATAACAAATGGTGCATTTATGGGCATCCACTTCGTAATTGGCTGTGATGTTGATTCAATTGACAGTCGATACGACTTAGTTTCAAAAACAATAAAAACGCAATCTCATGTTATTTTACTTAGAAAATCATCAGGCCAAATGGTCTTCGATGTATCTAATAAAGATTTAAGTAGTACAAAATTAAATCCATTTGAAGGGTATTTTGTTGAAAATCGTTTTGCTACTAGAATTAAAGTGCCAACTATTTAAGGGGGGATTTGCATGGGGATGGAGGAATTAAATAGTCAAAAATCTGGTTTATTAAGTAGTATAAGTCATCAACAAGGGCAATTGGCTGAATTACAAATGAAACTAAGAAGGCTAATAACTGCTAAAGGGAAATTTGTAAATAATCTTGAAGCAATTAAACAAAATCAAGAGCAATTTAAGTCTTTAGAAGTAAACGAGAGTAGTTGGAAAGGGCAAAGAGCAACTACTTTTAAAGAAACGTATGAACAACAAGTCATTTCGAATTTAGGGAGATTTATTGGAGAACTAGGGAGAGTGCAAGAAGACATCGATCAAGCTATACGGCGGCTTGAAAGAGAAATCGCTACATGTGAGTCTAGTATTCTTTCTCTAAGTAGAAGTGTTTCAATGGTTGACGCTAGTATTCAAGTAGAAGTACAGAAGGCGGGGAAATGATAAATGGGGGAAATTAAATTAAATAAAGGGGTATTTGATGCGAAAGTAAGTGATTTGAAAAGTGGTGCTAGTGATTTAGGGAAGACTAAATTTAATGGTATGCAGTTGAGTCGTACGAATTTGACTAGGCTAATTCAATATTGTGAAGCAATTGAAAAGTTATCTCAAAAGGTGCAGCGATACGAACAGATATTAGAAAATGACTTAAATAAAATACAACAAACTGGGGAGAAAATAGTCGAAAAAGACGAACAACTTGAGAAGCAATTAAGAATGATAGATTCAAATTATCATGCAAAATAGGGAGGGAGAAACGTGGATAAAAATATAGAGTTACAAGAAGTAAAAGAACTTCAGAGTAGATTTCAAGCAAGTGCCACTGAGTTGAATCAACAGTTTGAATCATTATTAGGAAAGATAGCGGATTTTAGTGAGATTAATTCATTTCAAGGTGCTGCTGCTGATGGAATTAAAGGCCATTTATCTAGAGTTCATGGAAGTGTTATTTCAGGTTGTATGGTCGCAGCAGAAAGCTTAAGTATGCAATTTGAAAAAGCATTAGAAGATTTTAATAGTTCTGTTGATAGTGATGCAGATACGAAGATTTATGGGAGTTATTTAGATAATGTAAAGCAAAAAATTAATGGGTATAGTAACAGTTTTAATCAATCGAATGAGTTAGCCCAACAGACTATCAGTTCAATTAATGATATTGTTCCGATCCATTATCCCTCATCATCAGGAATTTCTGAAGGGGTTGAAAAAAGTCAAAAAGAAATCAGTGATACGTTAGAAAAACTAGAGACTTACAATAGTCAACAAAACGATCTTCAAAATTTTGATGACATGTTACGCGGATTAGATGGTGCTATGAGACAAATACAAGAGACTGAAGGAAACTTTTCTAGTGATACAACCGAAAAACTTCTGTCTGAAGGAACCTTTGCATCTATAGTTGGAGTAGCTAAAAAAATTGCGGGATATACGGGTAAAGTGAAAAAAGGAGTAGTCGGATTATTTTCTGGTTATTTACGCCTTGTTTACATGAAAAAAAATTTGGGGTTTGGTGTTGATTTTGATGTTGATGCTCGAAAAGGAAAAGGGGCATATGTATTTAAAACTTTAAACGATGCCGATATTGTAGCGGCTTCCAAACTTTTAGCTTCAGATGCAAATGAAGATGCTATTTTTAAAGATAAATTTAAAGTCAATTACAACAACGAAACAAGAAATGTAATAAAACAAGCAAAAAAAGATATTTATAAATTGCCTGAATTTAAAGCGGTTGAAGATTTTATGATGACTCGGAATGCAGGAGGTTTTTTAAAAGCATTTAAAAATAGATGGACAGATTCATTTGGGACCGAATTTCAAAAGAGCATTGACGAATTCAATTTTAAGAAGTGGCCAGAGACATTTAAAAAACTCAAAGGTACTGGGACGCTCTTCAAAAGTGTGGCAATTATTGGAACGGGGTTGACAGTTGTAGATAATATTATACAGTCACAAGATGATGGATTTCAGCTACAGGATGTAAGAGATGTTGCATTAGATACAGGTGTGGACTTAGCATATGCAGCGGGAGCAGCAGCAACTGGAGCAGCGATTGGGACTGCTGTGGGACCACTTGGAACCTTGGCAGGAGGAGCTATAGGTGCAGTGGTGGGGATTGGAGCCTCATTACTGGTGAATGAGAAACTTAGCATATTAGGAGGTGAAAGTGTAGTTAGCGGAACAAAGAAATTAGTAAAATGGGCAGTAAATATGAACGATAATTTAAAGTCTGGAAATTATAAAGAGTTTACGAAAGAAAATGAAAAGGTCCTGAAAAAATTAAAATCAATATTTTGGTAATTTATATAAAATTAGAAGGTAGGATAAATGAATGCTAAAGATAAAGGAAGAAGATTTGGGCCTTTTTGAAATTGAAAATAGAAACAGATTAAGTCCGGATTATATAAGAATCTTTTATGGGGGAGTTTTTGCATATACTTCTATACCAATGCTCATCATGTTTTTAGGTGTTTTGCTGAACGGTGATAAGATTTCTTTAACACCATTTGAAACATTTTTGGTACGAACTGAGGTAAAGTTATACATTTTGGAGTTGATTTTTTTAATAATTTTCATGTCTTCAAAGGTTGCTTTTAAATTACAGAAACTCCAAGCCATCGTGACTTTATTTTATTCTTTTCAATTAGCAACATTACCATTTATCGTTATGATGGTTGAAGGAATGTTTGATTTTCCAAGTAATAATAAAACGTTAGTTTATATTGGTTTAATAATGTTAGGGGCGCTTTGTACTCACATTGTAACTACAATTAATGTTTTTAAAAAGGCAAAACATGGAGGATATAAATCGGAAGGACCAGCTGTCTCATTTTTTACTAACGCAAAATTATATTTATTGATTGGAATGACAATTGGTGTAATGGTTCTACTTATATTAATTTTTTTAAATCTTAATTATACATTTAGCCAAATGGCAATTTATGTTGTACAAACAATAATATTATATATATTCGCTGTAGTATCAGCAGAATTCGTCCTATTGGTGTATTGTCGCTTCAAATTCCCATCATTTAATATTACGTGGGAACAACATGAAAAGAAGCGCCAAGAATTCATAGCGAATAGAAAAAGAATAATAGAAAAAGAACAAAAGCGAAACAAAAACTGAAATGATATTTGTAAATAATAGTCATAAACTTTTTTTTATGTGTGGAAGAATCTATTTGTGAAGAAATAAATCATTGTACAAGGGGGAGAGATTATGAAAGTTCAGTATAAAGCATTATCGCTTTTAAATTTAATAAGCATCACTCAAATTGTAAAAAAAGATGATTGGTTATTACCAGCTATCGCACTTAGAAATCAAGTAGTTCATAACGATATATACCCAATAGGACCTGTTCTTTTTACGTATTCACCATTAGAGAATGAACCGGAATATGGTGAATATATGTATTGTGTCCCAGTGAATGGAAGGGTAAATATGGAAGAGGATTCACCTTATGAGTATATTGATGCAATTCTTATTGAAGAAGCACTTTGTGTTAGATTCTCAGATGAAGATGGTGATATTGAAGACGCTTATCGTGTTTTAAATGAATTTGCTAAACAGAATCATATGAAATTAGATAGTAGCTTTTATCACGTATGTTTAGATGTATATGGTGATATGTGGTTGGATATTTATGCTCCTATTATTGAAGTAGGTGAATTAGTGCGATGATAGTTGAGGAACAAAGCATTGCTTATACAAATGTTGTATCGAGAGAATATTTTTTTCACTATACTGATATGGAAAAAATAATAGAAGATTTATTGACAGAAATTGCGCAAGCGAATTTAATGGTCAAAGGTCCAATGTTTTATGCGCTGAAAAATGTACCATCAGATGGAGATATGTTTATTGAATTATTTATGCCAGTATATGAGAGTAGTATTCCTAAATCAGAAACAATGAAGTTTCGAAGTTATTACTATGTTGATAACATGCTAATGAAAAGATATGCAGGAGATTTTGAAACATTAACAGAGTATGCATATGCTGAGATTCTTCAGTATATGGAAGATAATGAACTTGATATGATCTCACCTATTTACCATATTTTTAGTGGTGATGAAGAGTTACAGTATGTTGAAATAAAAATTGCAGTAGATACACAATAATAATTTAGTACACTTTTAGTAATAAAGATATGAAAAGTAAAACCCTAATTTTAGTTTTGTTTTATAGAAGTATATAAAGGTATTCTTGAATTAAGAGTTCTAATTGTTGTTTTTAGTAGTAAGGGGCCTACATATGTGGTTATTTTCAAAAGAAAAACCTTTGTACTTTCAGTAAGAGTGTGGGGATAAAACTGGGGGATTAATTGAACAGAAAATATTGGATAAAGTATCGGTGGATGATTGCATAATAGCTGTTGAAATGCTTGATATATTGTTTATATACCTAAATTTGCAGAAGAACTTGCAACGATTTTATATATTAGTAATAAAGAATTATCCCGAACGGTTGCTATGTTTGTTGGTACATTTGAAATTTTTGTACAAGTTTCAAACACAACAAAAGTTATTATCCAATGTATTCCGGTAGATGAGGAAATGGAAGAATAAGTATTTTTGGATATGAAAGTGATTGATTTTAAATATAAGAAAAAAATCCACTGACGAAGAGAAAGAAGAAATAGCAGAGTGGATGCTGGAATATAAAAAGATGTGTAAAACAATAGCAGAGCACTATGAAATAGCTTAAAAAGAATCATTATTATAATGTAAGAATATCTGAGATTAATAGAACCTTCTCTTTTCATCAAAATGAGAAGGTTTTTATTTTTAATCTACATGATTTAAGTGAATGTAGTTAAGGGGGCGACAATTGGATGTGGAATATAAAAGAAGAAGATTTAGGGTTTTTTCAAATTACAAATAAAAACCGATTAAGTCCTGATGGTGTAATGGCCTTTTTAGTTGGAGTTTTTGTATACGCTTCATTACCGATGTTTTTTATTGTTTTGGGTTTTTTACAACTTGGTTGGGAGGCTTATCCAAAATCTTTTGAACGAATAATTGTTTCTGTAGAGTTAGCATTATATATTCTGCAAATCCTTTTTTTGATTATCTATTCATTTCCGAAATTAAGATTTAAATTACAAAAGTTACAAGCCGTTGTAATTGTTTTTAACTCGTTTCAGGTTGCAACGGTAGGTTATGCGTATGTACTAATTGAAGCAATATTTGGATATTATTGTGAAAATCTAACGGTATTTTATGTAGGTCTATTATTATTAGGAGCGATAATTACTCATATTGTAATAACAATCCATACTTTTAAAAAAGCAAAATATGGAGGCTATAAGTTAGAAGGGGAGTCAGCCTCATTTTTTATTAATACAAAACTTTGGATGTTAATTGGAATGTTTATTTATATAGTTGTCCTTTTGATATTAATCTTTGCAAGTATTCGTTTTGCGCTAAAGCCGATGGTGTTTTATTTTTTACAAACAATTATATTATATGTATTTGCCGTTGCATCAGCAGAATTCGTCCTATTGGTGTATTGTCGCTTTAAATTTCCATCATTTAATATTACGTGGGAACAACATGAAAAGGAACGCCAAGAATTTATAGCAAATAGAAAAAGAATAAGAGAGAAAGAACAAAAGCGAAACAAAAACTGAAATGAAAGTTATAAATGATACTCGTAAACTTATATTGAAGATAGAATGAATACATTATTCATAAATTAACTAGTAAAGGGAGGAATGTAAGATCTTGAATAAAGATTCTAAAGCCGTAAAAAAAGAAAAAGGTTTTTTTGAAGGTGTAATAGCACCTATTATTGTTGGGATTATATTTATCTTTTTAATTCTATATAAAGTAGCAGAGTTTCTGGGGAAGTGGATTGTTATCTTTGGAATAATATTTTTTATTGGTAGTATATTTCTTTGCATATATCTAGAAGAATATGGAGGAGTGTTGGGCGGTGGGACAGGGTTAATATCGATGTTATTGTTATATTTTATGTTTATTAGAAAAAGTAAAAAAGGCTAGTTTAATATGAAATACCAAAACATTTATTTACTCCTAGTTTGTTTAAAAATATAGAGTTATTACATGATTTTAGAAAAGGTGGTGTAATTATATGTGGAATATAAAAGAAAAAGATTTAGATGAATTTAAAATAACATGTAGAAATCGCTTAAGCCCAGAAGACTCTGTGGGGTTTATGTTTGGAGGAATAGTTTATAGTTCATTATTCATGCTTTTTATTTTGGTAGCATTAATTAAGATTGGCTGGGGTTACTATCCGACTCTCTTTGACAAAATAATTGTTAGTATTGAATTAGTGTTATATGGTTTGCAAGTAATCTTTTTCATTCTATATCTAATTCCAAAAGCTCGTTTCAAATATCAAAAGTTGCAAGCATTTGTGATATTATTATTTGCATTTCAGCTAGGAACTATAGGATTCACATTATTTATACTTCCAGCAATTTCGAATTATTCAATTGATCAAATTACATTATTGTATGTGGGTTTATTGTTTCTAGGAGCAGTTTTTGTTCATCTGGTGACAACGATTGATACCTTTAAACAAGCAGAGAGTGGAGCATTTAGTATGGATGAAAGAGCAACTTCATTTTTTAGTAAAACAAAAGGCAATGCAATGATTGGTGTTACGATATATGTACTAGTCCTTCTTATTTTAATTTATTTTCATAATAATTATGAAACAGGGGTTTTAGTGGGGTATATGGCAGGAACTCTTGTAATGTACGCAGTAGCCATAGGTGCAGCAGAGTTCCAATTATTAGCCTATTGTAGATTTAAATTTCCATCATTTTATATTTCGTGGGAGGAGCATGAAAGGGAACGTCAGGAAAGACTAAAGCTTTATGAAGAGCAGGAAAAAAAGCAAGCCAAAGAAATAAAATAAGTTTTGATTTCTGAAAATTCGAATAGAATATATAAGCAATTAAGGATTGTATATAAATCAATGCTATTAAAAATTAAAGCATCTTCAATATAATCTGTACGAGTAAGTAAATATCAGTAAGTAAAGGTGAGATGTATTACTTTCCAAAAAGGAACATAATGA
Organism: Bacillus cereus group sp. BceL291; assembly: GCF_051776705.1. Classification (NCBI taxonomy): domain Bacteria; kingdom Bacillati; phylum Bacillota; class Bacilli; order Caryophanales; family Bacillaceae; genus Bacillus; species Bacillus cereus group sp. BceL291. The sequence continues at coordinate 44,873 of NZ_JBPWAP010000019.1, forward strand.
ACTTAAAAATGCCTAGAGAAATCAACGGGGTGTCAGTATGAAGTTAAAGAAGAAAGCCAAGATGATGATAGTTCTGTCAATAATAGCAAGTTTATTAAGTGGATGTGGTTTTGGAGAGACGAATATAGAGTATGAGAGATTAGTAAAGGCATTGGATGAAGAGGACATGAGTACGGTAATGTCTGCGAGTGATGATGGATATGCTTATGTGACTCAAAGAGGTATTTATAGTACGTTTGAGCAAAAAGAAGGTGGAGAGCACAGTAAGACAATTCGTCAAACTACGGAAGGTGTATATAATACAAAAGATAAAAGTTTATATGGAGAGGCGATACAAACAGTTGCGACTGATATAGAAAAAGACAAGGGGAAAAGGACAAATGAAAATTATAAAAAAGAAACTATTTATAGTACTCATGTTAAGTATGAAAATGGACAGGTGAAAAGTTCGGATTCAAATCTAGATGTTTCATACGTAAACTTAATTGTAGATCGTTTAAATGGGATAGGGAAACTAAAGATGAAGCCCGAGAATGATATAAAAAAGTTTGATCAGCCTAATTCAGTCGGATATCGACTAACTGAATCTGAATTTAAAGATATTATTAATAATAAATTAAAGATACAATACGATGAATTTGATGGAGCAACAATCGTATTGCACCTGGATGCCCCAAATAATCCAAAACAAATTTTGCAAATGAGGATAGATATAGATTTTAAAGAAAAGAATGAGGATGGAAAATTAATAGAAAATATGTTCCAAATAATAACGTATTTTAATAGAAAACAGGATAATAACCAAGATGCGAGACAGGAATATTTAAAATACAAGGCGCAGTACAACAAAAGAGATAGTTAAGAGTGGCAATGAAAATAAAAAGGTATAAAATCAGTGACTAAGAAAATTGAATCTTTATTTTGGTAATATACTATAGTTCGGGGAAAGGTGGAGTTAACAAATGTGGAACATAAAAGAAGAAGATTTAGATGAATTTAAAATAACATGTAGAAATCGTTTAAGTCCAGAACGCTCCATGGTGTTTATACTTGGCGCAACTGTTTATAGTTCATTATTCATGCTTTTTATTTTTGGAGCATTAGTTAAATTTGGCTGGGGTTATTATCCAAATCTCTTTGACAAAATAATTGTTTGTATTGAATTGGTTTTATATACCTTGCAAGTAATCTTTTTAATTCTATATCTATTTCCAAAAGTTCGTTTTAAATGTCAAAAGTTGCAAGCGCTTGTGATATTATTATGTACATTTCAGCTGGGAACTATAGGATTCACAGTGTTTATACTTCCAGCAATTTCAAATTATTCGATTAATCAAATTACATTATTGTATGTGGGTTTATTGTTTCTAGGAGCAGTTTTTGTTCATCTGGTGACCACAATTGATACCTTTAAACAAGCAGAGAGTGGAGCATTTAGTATGGATGAAAGGGCAGCTTCATTTTTTAGTAAAACAAAAAACAACTTACTGATTGGCGTTACGGTATATGCACTAATCCTTCTTATTTTAGTTTATTTTCATAATGATTATGAAACAGAGATATTAGTAGGGTATATAGCAGGAACTCTTGTAATGTACGCGGTAGCCATAGGTGCAGCAGAGTTCCAATTATTAGTCTATTGTAGATTTAAGTTTCCGTCATTTTATATTTCGTGGGAGGAGCACGAAAAGGAACGTCAGAAAAGACTAAAGCTTTATGAAGAGCAGGAAAAAAAGCAAGCCAAAGAAATAAAATAAGTTTTGGTTTCTGAAAATTCGAATAGAATATATAAACAATTAAGGCTTGTATAAAAATCGATGCTATTAAAAATTAAAGTATCTTCAATATAATCTGTATGAGTTAATAAATACCGGTAAGTAAAGGTGAACTATATTACTATCAAAATGGGAATGTAATGAACCTAAAAATGCCTAGAGAAATCAGCGGGGTGTCAGTATGAAGTTAAAGAAGAAAGCTAGGATGATGATAGTTCTGTTAATAGTATCAAGTTTATTAAGTGGATGTGGTTTTGGGGAGACGAAGATAGAGTATGAGCCATTTGTCAAAGCTTTGGATGAAGGTGACATGAAAAAGGTTATGTCTGCGAGTGATGATGGATATGCGTATGTGAAACAAAGAGGTATATATAGTACATATGAGCAAAAGGAAGATGGAGAGCATAGTAAAACAATCTATCAAACTTCGAAAGGCATATATAATACGAAAGATAAAAGTTTATATGGAAATACAACACAAGAAATTACCTCGGAAGTATATAATAAAAATTATAAAGAAGAAGTTAATTATAGTACAAATATTATGTATAAAAATGAAAAGGTGCAAAGTCCGGATTCAAATCTAGATGTTTCATATGTGAACTTAATTGTAGATCGTTTAAAAGGGATAGGGAAACTAAAGATGAAGCCCGGGGATGATATAAAAAAGTTTGATCAGCCTAGTACTGTTGGATACAAACTAACTGAATTAGAGTTTCAGAGTATCATTAATGATAAGTTGAAAATACAATATGATGAATATGATGGTGGATCAATCGCATTGCATATTGATTCTAAAAATGGTTCAAAGCAGATATTGGAAGTAAGTATTGTAATAAATTATAAGAAAAGAAATGATGAAGGCAAGTTAGTAAAATACATATCACAAATACATACATCTTTTGATAGTCACCAAGGTAATAACCAAGATGCGAAACAGGAATATATTGATTTTAAAGCAAAGTATAATAAGACGCAGTAATATTTAGAAGGGCATTTGTACGTAAAGATAATAGCGACATAAGTGTGATAAATGTTTCATAAATATAGTGGAAAGAATTTGAGGATAAACGCCCCAATTGCTGGAGTAGATGCAACAACTGGGGCGTTTATCTGTCTAAATTTAGCTTGAATACATGACATGTTTTAGTTAGGGGCACGGCTTTACAAGTAGTTTCTCCATCTTCATAATAACGGTGTGAGTTATTTTGTAATTTGCTTGTATTACTAAGTTACGACTATTTCCTCTTATAGAGTTACTTCTTATTATCGATACATCGTCCACATTCCAATGTCTTTAAATCCTAGTCGTTTATAAATTCGTCCAGCAGCTGGATTGTTATAAAATAAACAAAGTGTTCGGCCTTCTTTCGTAAAGTCTTGGATCATTTTTTGTAATATGAGTGAAGCGTAACCATTTCCGCGATAATTCGGGTGTGTACATACACCAACTACCATAGCAGATAATGAATTTTCAGCGGAAGTAGAGGCGGATGCGATGATCACGCCATCTTTTTCAATATAGTATGTGCGTCCTGTATTTGTTTCGATAGCCTGCCTTAATATTTTCTCTGATTCATTGGTAGTCGGAAATTCAGCAATGTCACTTCGTAATTTCATAATTCGTTCTATATCATCGAGTGAGGCAAGTTTAATTGTTTCATGAATTGGTGTGCTAGGTAAGTTGTTGTCATTTAGACATTCGCAAAAATACATTTCATTTTTAGTACCTAGTTGTATATTTGAAGCAGTTTCAAATTGTTCTACGATAGTTGACTTACCAGAGAGTTTAAGCGGCTTATATGTGGAAAGAAGTGCCTCATAATCAGTGGTAATAAATTCTTCTTTACTATAGGGTATAAATGAATCGTGGAATCGGAGTAGAATTGATTTTAATGTTCCATTCTCTTTAAATACTCCCCATAATTCTTGAAAATCTGTGTCATAACCGAAAGCTTTAATATCTCCAATAATAAACAAGTTAAGGGCTGCTTCTTCTTTTAGGTAAGCGAATACTTGTTCATGATCTTTCTTTGTTAATTTTCGCATCATAACGAATCGACCTCTTTTTTATTTTTCTAAATATTACAACTTAAGTTTTTTGAAATCAATATAAAATTTTATGTTTAGTTCACAAACTTTCGGAAAAACTAGGAAAGATATGACAAAGGAGGTTATGAACGGTGGATCATCCAATTCAAGGGTTAATGAAAGCAGCAATGGAAAATTTAAAAGAAATGGTCGATGTAAATACGATTGTTGGAGAGCCTGTTCAAACGGCTGACGGTGGTGTGGTGTTAACTGTTTCTAAAGTAGCGTTCGGTTTTGGAGCAGGAGGTTCTGATTTCCAAACGAATGATGGACAAAGAGCGAACGGTAACCCTGCATTTGGTGGCGGTAGCGCGGGTGGTGTTTCGATTACACCAGTAGCATTTCTTGTGGTGAATAAAGATGGAGTAAATATTCTGCATCTACAAAATGCGACACATTTAGCAGAAAAAATGATTGAATTAGCTCCACAAACAATTGATAAAATTCAATCGATGTTCCAAAAAGAAGAAAAGAAAGAGGGAAATCATCATCCTCAAAACCCTGATGAAATCCTTTAAAAACGCCTGCTTATGAGCAGGCGTTTTTTCTTGTAATCACTATGTAATAAAACACATGAAATTGTAAATAGTTTTTGAAGTTTTTTCTATGTTTCTAAAATTTTTCATGTTAAAATATGCTATAGAATTGAAACATATAAAACGAAGGTGGCTAGGTGCTTTGTCTGGAGGATCTGACCAAGTAAAGAATATGATATATATTAATGGTAATCGTCGAGGTCATTGTTTTATTACATCAGGAATTACGTTTAAAGAGTTTGCGAGTAACATCCCTTCACCGCTTCATCAAGTGTTGCTTTTGAAGCACAACTTTGAATGGACGGATTTTCATTATCATACTTTATTTGAATATGTTGAGGAAGAAAATATACATAAGTTAATTCAAGCAGAGATTGATGAATTTGATGAATTTTGTTGGGTAGATTTTGATGATGCAAGCGATTTAGATGAATTAGAGCCGAAAGAAATTGCAGAATTATTATATTTGGCTCACAAAAAAGAACCACTTGCAAGAACATTCTTTCCGCTGTTGAAAAATCGATTTGTTTATTTTTCACATGATGACGGATGGTACAACAAAGTGTATTATCGTAGAATTGCTGATTTTGTAGGAATGTTAAGTAAAGTCATTCCGTATAAACTCGGTGCTTTCGGTAAGAAACGTTTTTCTTTCTTCCAAAAATCAAAAATTTTCCCAGCAATTTCAAAAGAATTGATCATGGGACTGATTCCACTAATGGAAGATGGTCTTTACATAGATCTAGCAGGGAAGATTGAGTCAAGAAGAGGTCTTGAAATTCCGGTATATGTAGTTGGTTCGTATGAAAGTACGGATGAGGTGTTAGATAATATCGATGAATTGAAAGAGGAAGCAACAGAAACAGGTTGGCTCATTTTTGATAAGAAAGAACAAGAGTGGCAATGGGTTGTTGACTAAGAAAACTTGGCGTATGAAGTCAAGTTTTCTTGTCATTTGAAAGGAGTACAAATGAAGAAATATTATACAATTGTGGGTATTATAAGTATTATTCTCGTGGCAATATTACTTATAACTTGTCCGAAAGAATCAGATTTTAAAGTGTATGTAGAGGATAAGTATGCGTTGAATTGTAATGAGAGTAGTTTTGAATGCACGCAAAATGTAGATGGTAAAAAAGAAAAACTACAATTTGAAAGTACAGATGCACGAAATGGTGTATTCTTTATGACTGTAAGGCAAACATTTAAAACAGAAGCTGGTGTTTCAAAAGAATATAGCGGAGTAGGAATGTTTGGTACATTTCTTTTTGTTTCAGAGAAGACTTTCTAGTAATAGAAGGTCTTTTTTTTATGCTTATGTTCATATAGATGAAGTAAGACAAGCATAGGAGGGATAGCGATGAAGAACACATGTATCGTTTGCGGTGGTGAGGAGTTTTTTTCCTCAACGTTATATGCACGTACGAAACAAGATTGGGCATATGCACCAAACATGTATCGATTTGAAAAAGTATTTATTGAGCATCGAGATGAAGAAAATTATCCAGTGTTTCAAGAAATTACAGCGAAACATTGTTGTGGATGCGGTCATATTATGTTGTATCATGAATGAACACACCAAGTATAACTTGGTGTGTTTTTTTAAAACGCTGACAAAGCAAGCGGATAAAGTAAAGTAAATAAAACAGAAAAACTACCAAAACCAATTGCTGTATATCCAAGTGTTCTTGCTCCGAAATTGACAGCTAATAGGCCAACTAAAATTGCTAGGGAGCCGAGCGTAACTGGATAAAAAGCAATGGAGAATAACGAAAGAAATAAAGCGACATAGCCTACCATTGTGCCGGTATTTGTACCTTTTATCTCATTTGCAATTTCTTTACGCTTATGTCTAATTGGAATGCCAGCTGGTGATATTTCAGCAGCATACTCTTCGTTTTTTTCACCACTTTTAAAATGATGATTTCTCTTTCTTCGCATGTACATCCCTCTCTTTCAATTGGGTGTATCTATAGTATCTTTCAAAATGAGAAGAGCATGAGTATGAGTTAAACCCAAGTAAAGCAAAAATTGGAGAATACGCATTCCATCGTTAACATATTCATCTCCTATTGAAGATAAAGTGTGGGATTTTTTCCACTAGGACTGATTATCAGCCAGCAACAATTGGATTTTTATGAGCAGTTCTCTCCCATTAACTGATCCGCATCCATTGAATTTTGAGGTAGGTGTCTTACTGCAAGCGGGATAAAACAGGAATTTTGGAAAATGATGTAGAATGAAATGAATGATAATACGTGAAGGTAGGGGAATGTATGACGAAATTTAATTGGCACGAGTCAGCGGAGAAGAAATGGGATAGTAGCGCAGAGTTTTGGAATCAAAATAGTCAAGAGATGTGGGACAGTGGTAGCAGAAGTACAATTATTCCGTTTTTTGAACAATACGTGAAGAAAGAAGCACAAGTGCTCGATGTTGGTTGTGGTGATGGCTACGGTACATATAAATTAAGTCGCGCAGGCTATAAAGCAGTGGGAGTAGATTTATCGGAAGTGATGATTCAAAAAGGTAAGGAACGCGGAGAAGGACCGAATTTATCTTTTATAAAAGGAGATCTTTCTGCATTACCATTTGAAAATGAGCAATTTGAATCAATTATGGCAATTAATTCTTTAGAATGGACGGAAGAGCCATTACGAGCGTTAAATGAAATAAAGCGTGTGTTAAAGAAAGATGGATATGCATGTATTGCAATTTTAGGACCGACAGCAAAGCCACGAGAGAACAGTTATCCTCGCTTGTACGGAAAAGACGTTGTTTGTAATACGATGATGCCTTGGGAATTTGAACAGTTAGCGAAAGAACAAGGTTTTAAAGTTGTAGATGGCATCGGCGTATATAAGCGCGGAGTAAATGAGAAGATGTTAGGTCAACTACCTACAGAGTTACAACAATCGTTAACATTCTTATGGGTATTTATGTTAAAAAACGTATAAAGAAATGAAAGAATTTTTAGGAGGTAAATAAGTGCAGAAAATACAAAAAACTGATACAATATCATCAGAACCAATTAAAGGGGGACTAGGGTATATGACAACTACTACAACAGTGAAATCCGATATTGAAATCGCACAAGAAGCGAGTATGAAGAAGATTCAAGAAATTGCAGCTGATTTAAATATTTTAGAAGATGAATTAGAGCCATACGGGCATTATAAAGGTAAGTTATCTCTTGATATTTTTAAGCGCTTACAAGATGAGAAAGACGGTAAAGTTGTTTTAGTAACAGCAATTAACCCAACTCCAGCTGGAGAAGGTAAATCAACAGTAACAGTTGGTTTAGGTCAAGCTTTTAACAAAATTGGTAAGAAAACAGTAATTGCACTTCGTGAACCATCTCTTGGACCGACGATGGGATTAAAAGGTGGAGCAGCGGGTGGCGGTTTTTCACAAGTCGTACCAATGGAAGACATTAACCTTCACTTTACTGGAGATATCCATGCGATCACAACTGCCAATAACGCATTAGCAGCGTTTATTGATAATCATATCCAACAAGGAAACACACTTGGAATTGATACGCGTAAAATCGTTTGGAAACGCTGCGTTGACTTAAATGATCGTGCCCTTCGTAACGTAGTAATTGGTCTTGGTGGACCTGTACAAGGTGTACCACGTGAAGACGGTTTTGACATTACAGTAGCATCTGAAATTATGGCCGTGTTCTGCCTTGCAACAGATATTCAAGACTTAAAAGCACGTTTATCTCGCATCGTAGTTGCCTATAACTTTGCAAATCAACCTGTAACGGTTAAAGACTTAGGCGTAGAAGGTGCGTTAACACTATTATTAAAAGACGCATTAAAGCCGAACTTAGTACAAACGTTAGAAAATACACCAGCTATCATTCATGGCGGACCATTTGCGAATATCGCTCACGGTTGTAACAGTGTTATCGCTACAACAATGGCAGCAAAATTAGGTGATTATGTTATTACAGAAGCTGGATTCGGTGCTGATTTAGGCGCTGAGAAGTTTTTAGATATTAAAGCTCGTGCAGCTGGCATTAAACCAGAAGCAGTTGTTATTGTTGCGACGATTCGTGCGCTTAAAATGCATGGTGGCGTTGCAAAAGATCAATTAAAAGAAGAAAATGTAGATGCATTAGCAAAAGGTATGGAAAACTTACAGAAGCATGTTGAAACAATTCAAAGCTTCGGTGTGCCTTTCGTAATTGCAATTAATAAATTCATTACAGATACAGATGCAGAAGTTACATACTTACAAGAGTGGTGTAATGAGCGTGGCTATGCAGTATCCTTAACAGAAGTTTGGGAGAAGGGTGGCCAAGGTGGAGTTGACCTTGCTGAAAAAGTACTAAAAGAAATCGAAAAAGGTGAAAACAACTACGCACCACTTTATGAATTAGAATTACCATTAGAAGAAAAAATTCGTACAATTGCTCAAAAGGTATATGGCGCAAAAGATATTGAATTTGCTCCGAAAGCACGTAAGCAATTAGCTCAATATGAAGGAGAAGGTTGGAGTAACCTACCAGTTTGTATGGCGAAAACACAATACTCTCTTTCTGACGATGCAACAAAATTAGGTCGTCCATCTGACTTTATCGTTACAATTCGTGAGTTAAAACCATCTATCGGCGCAGGCTTTATCGTTGCGTTAACAGGTACAATGTTAACAATGCCAGGTCTTCCAAAACAACCAGCAGCACTTCAAATGGATGTAAATGAAGATGGAAAAGCAGTAGGTTTATTCTAAAAGGTTGTAATTCATCTCGTTTATCTGTAAACTATATATACATCAAGTGGCGCCTTTCCATCGAAAGGCGCCTGTTTTTTGGAGGAAATTATGTTTGATCCAACTGCTTTTGACAATTTAAAAGTAATCGTAGAAGGTGCTGTGTATGATTTTGATCTACATGGAGATATTCTTGTAACAGATCGAAAAGATATGATGGATCTTGCTTCATTAAGTCGTATATATCATATCTCATTTCAATTAACAGAACCGTTTGAACCATTAGTAGAAGCAACATTTTCATTATCTGTGGATGCAAAGAACTTGTCTGGTGAAATACTAGAAGTGCCTCAGTTTACACCAGGTTGTGAAATGAAGCTAGCATTTTTATTCCCGTTAGAACAACCAGAAGTAAAATGCGAAGGAATTGAAACATTAATGCGTTCTATATGGGGAAAAGAAAGAATGATTATGCAGAAAGTTTCATACGAATATAATAAGCAAGCGATTTCATATCATAATAAGGTAGAGGTTCTATTTCAAAAAGCGATTACAGAAGACCATGTTGATGATTTAATAGCTGTTATTTCACACATGATAGAAACGGTGCGAACAATACAGCATTTTCTTCAAAAATAGAGATAAAGGAGAAAAACAAATGATAAAAGATATGCAACCATTTTTACAACAAGCTTGGGAGAAGGCTGGTTTTAAAGAGTTAACTGAAATTCAAAAACAAGCGATTCCAACTATTTTAGAAGGACAAGACGTTATAGCTGAATCTCCAACTGGAACAGGAAAAACATTAGCGTACTTATTACCACTTTTACATAAAATTAATCCTGAAGTAAAACAGCCACAAGTTGTTGTTTTAGCGCCAACACGTGAACTTGTAATGCAAATTCATGAAGAGGTTCAAAAGTTTACAGCAGGAACTGAAATTTCAGGTGCATCTTTAATTGGTGGTGCAGATATTAAGCGCCAAGTTGAAAAATTAAAGAAACACCCAAGAGTAATTGTCGGTTCACCAGGCCGTATTTTAGAATTAATTCGTATGAAAAAGCTAAAAATGCATGAAGTAAAAACAATTGTATTTGATGAGTTTGATCAAATTGTAAAGCAAAAAATGATGGGCGCAGTGCAAGATGTAATTAAATCAACGATGCGCGATCGTCAATTAGTATTCTTCTCGGCGACAATGACAAAAGCGGCAGAAGATGCGGCACGTGATTTAGCAGTTGAACCACAATTAGTACGTGTAACACGTGCAGAATCAAAAAGCTTAGTTGAGCATGCGTATATCATTTGTGAGCGACGCGAAAAAAATGATTACGTAAGAAGAATTATGCATATGGGCGATGTAAAAGCAGTTGCTTTCTTAAACGACCCATTCCGTTTAGATGAAATTACTGAGAAATTGAAATTCCGTAAAATGAAAGCAGCGGCTCTTCATGCAGAAGCAAGTAAACAAGAGCGTGAAGCGACAATGCGTGCTTTCCGCGGAGGGAAATTAGAAATTCTACTTGCTACTGATATTGCAGCGCGCGGTATCGATATTGACGATTTAACACACGTAATTCACCTAGAATTACCAGACACAGTAGACCAATACATTCACCGCTCAGGACGTACTGGACGTATGGGTAAAGAAGGAACTGTCGTATCTCTTGTAACTCCACAAGAAGAGCGCAAATTACTGCAATTTGCGAAAAAACTAGGCATCGTATTTACGAAGCAAGAAATGTTCAAAGGATCATTCGTAGAAACGAAACCGAAAGCACCAAAGAAAAAGAAACCAGCATTTACTGGGAAGAAAAAGCCTAGATAAATGATGGAGAAGGCGTAACTATTTGTAGTTACGTCTTTTTTGTTTGTAAACAAGTGATAATGGGAATTGTATTAGTGTTTTTAATGTGCCTATCATATATATGCTTCTACTGGGAATATCGAAAAAAGGGTAGTTTATTTATTTGGTTTATACGAGGAAATAATATAAAAAAGTCGAATATTAAAATGATGCGAAATAATAAAAAGAAGGTACACATATGGATAGGAAATTAGGAATGTTTTTGAATACAAAATATATTGAAGTAAACGAAGGAATACAAAAAGCAAGGGAATGGGATTTAGAATATATTCAATTATATGCTATGAATCCGACTTTCAACTTAGCTAACATCTCAAAGATACGATGGAATACATTAAAAGAAAATTTATCTTTTAATGAGATTCAAGTCCCGTCATTAGCAATTAGCTTCGGAGAAAATGGAATAATAGGAACTGAAGCTGAATGTGTAATAGAGAGTTTTAAATATATTACTGATAAAGGGTTAAGGTTAGGAGCTAACATAGTAACAGCCCATATTGGGAAAATCCCTGATGATGAAAATAGTGAGTACTATGATAAAATGCTACGTGTTTGTAATGAAATAGGGGACTTAGCGTTCAGATTTGGAGGATTCTTCGCCATTGAGACGGGATCTGAAAAAGCAATAGTATTAAAACGATTTTTAGAAACTGCAAACTCGAAAGGACTAGCTGTTAACTTTGACCCAGCAAATTTAATAAGTGATGTAAATGAAAATCCGGGAGAAGGTTTATTACTATTAAAAGATTATATAGTACAAACTCATATTAAAGATTGTAAAGAAGTGAAAAGTGATCGTTCAACTAAGTATATAGAAGTCGCAGCAGGGAATGGTGAAGTAGATTTCGATATATTCTTCAAAGTATTAGATAAAATTGGATTCGACGGATATAACATGATTGAAAGAAATGATTATTTTGATGAACTGGATGGGATGAGTCAGTCGATAAATTTTGCAAAGAAGTACATACCAACTCAAAAGGAATAACGATAGTATTTGTAGAAAGCTACATAGAATATAAAAACCATTAGGGGGAAATGTAATGATCCATAAAGTAGGACAAATTATGTTATATGTAAATAATCAAGATGAGGCAGTAAATTTTTGGACGGAGAAGGTAGGGTTTCATGTAGTTGCAGAGGAAGATAATAAGCAAGGAATGAGATGGATTGAAATCGCTCCGAAAAGCGGTGCGGAAACGAGCATTATATTACATAATAAAGAAGTTATTTCGAAAATGAGCCCAGAATTGAATCTTGGTACACCGTCTTTAATGTTCTTCTCAGAAAATCTTGATCAACTATATACAGATTTAACAAATAAAAATGTTACTGTTGGAGAAATGGTAACTATGCCTTCTGGTAAAGTGTTTAACTTTGCTGATAGCGAAGGGAATTATTTTGCGGTTATGGAGAAGAACCAATAATAATATTGCTATGTGAAAATCCCCCTCAAATATATTTGAGGGGGATTAAATTTTTGAAGTGGATTTTTCATTAGAGAGTTGTTTAATAAAAAATACTCCTTTTTCAATAGCTGTCTCAATATAGCCAACGATTTGATCAAACGTAAATACTTGTAAGTCTTCATGCAAATGTTGCTTTGGATACAACATATCTTCAAAAAGATACTTTCGAAAAGCTAAAACGTTTTCTTTAGAAACCTCTTCAATATCCACAATGTGAGCCTCTTGATTGAGAAGAGAGAAAAGCTGTTGTTCTTGATCGTAATGATGAAGCAACTTTGCATTTAACAATTTAAAATCGTTATAGTACAGGGGTGCGATAGTTTCGTCATTCTCTATTCTATTTTTTAGCCAAGGTAGAAAAAATCCACTTAGCCAATTATCATCGGCAATGAGGTGGGTATAATAGCCTAAAATAAATGGGGAATCTATATGTGATTCATATTTATGAAAAAATGAATCATAATCTATTCTTCTCGTATAGTTCTTCGTTGTACCGGCATAAAAATGTGAGGTTCCTTTTTCTTTTTTTGAATGAACAGCATCAGGGGCTACAGCTCCAAGTAAGAAAGAAGTCTTATCGTGAATTGATAGTTTCTCAGCAATACCACTAGCGATAATAACATGCATAATTCGTGATCCCATGAATGCCACCTCTGTTTCCAGTATTCATTTCAGGAAGAGGACTAAACAGTTAGTATTACTTTCCCTGTACTTTTTCTACTTTCGACCCATTCATGTGCTTTCCCTGCATTTTGAAGTGGAAAAGATTTCGTAGCCTTAATTTGTAAACGTCCGTCACGCAAATAACGGAAAACTTCATTTGCAGTTTCTTGGAGCAGTTCAGGACGCTTTTTTCGTGTGGTTCCAAAGCTAAAACCGAGTATAGAGCGGCAACTTGCATGTAAATCTTTCGTTTGAAAGTTACCAATTTCACCGCTAGCATTACCGAAATGAACGAGGCGACCGTAATAAGCAAGGCAGTTTAAACTTCTTTCAGAAACCGTTCCAGAAATAGAGTCTAAAATTACATCAACCCCTTCACCATTTGTCAGTTCATTGACTTTTTCTAAAAAATCTTCATCTTGATGACAAATAACATAATCAGCTCCAGCATCTAAAGCAATTTCTTTTTTTGCTTCACTTCCGACAGTGCCTATAACTGTTCCAGCCTCTAATAGTTTAGCAAGTTGAATAGCAGTAGTGCCAATTCCGCCAGCAGCCGCATGAATGAGTACAGATTCACCTTGTTGAAGCCTTGCAACATTTGCGAGTAAATTATAGCTTGTAAAAGATACGATTGGACAAGCGGCTGCAGTTTGAAAGTCAACTTCATGGGGTAATACGAAAGTAAGATTTTCATTTGCAACAACGTATTCTGCGTAAGATCCATTTTGAGGAAAAGCAATGACACGTTGTCCAGGGTGAATATTTTTCACATGAGAACCGACACGTTCTACAATACCAGTGGCATCTATACCTGGAATAAAAGGTAGTGCTTTATTTCCTTTTTTACCATAACGTGATTTAATATCAGCGAAATTTACACTAGTAGCAACAACGCGAATTAAAACTTGATCTTCTGAAATAGACGGTATATCCAAATCTGTATATTTCATCACTTCAGGACCACCGAACGACGTTACAACGATAGCTTTCATCATATATCCTCCTAAATTTGACTATATAAATTATTTTAAATCTTTATCAGAAATTGGAAAAATATATAATAGTTATGTGTGGTTATAAGTGAAGCTTATAAACTCAATGAATCATAATATTAATTTATATAAAAAAACTTTAAAAAAATCGAACGAAATATGAATTACCTGCCAATATATAGTGTAAGACAAAGGAGGGCTGGAATATGAAGGGTGAAATAGATTACGTACATTTAATCCAATTAACTTTATCAGGAAATAAAGGAGCATATAGCAAGTTGTATGATAAAACGATTCAAGAAATATATAAAACAGCACATTTTTTAATAGAGGATAAAACGGATGTAGATGATGTCGTTCAAGAAATATACATACAACTATATGAATCGCTTCGTAAGTATGATAGCGAGAAGCCATTTCGTCCTTGGCTAATTGGACTTGCGATTAAACAAATTCACTCTTATAGAAGAAAGAGGTGGATGCGACTACGAATTATAAAAAAAGCAGAAGAGCAAAGAAAGTCAGTGCAAATTGATTTTTCTAACGATGTTGTAAGTAAAATATCAAACCAAAAACTAATTGAACTCATTCATAAATTACCGTATAAATTGAAACAAGTTATTATCTTAAGATACTTACATGATTATTCACAAGAAGAAGTAGCACAAATATTACATATTCCAATTGGTACTGTGAAATCTAGAATTCATGCGGCATTAAAGAAACTACGTCAAAAAGAGCAAGTAGAAGAAATCTTTTTAGGAGAGGTAGGGAATGTGAAATGAGTTTAGATTGTAGAGTTAGGGAATCTATACAAGAAGAAGCAAAAGGTATTGTTGCCCCGCCGGATTTAAAAGAAAAAGTAATCGTACAAATAAAAATGAAGCACGGGCGGAGTAAGAGGAAGAAACGCCTTATCGCAGGAGTACTTGCAGCAGCTCTTTTAATCCCGACGACTGGTTTTGCGTATCAATCTATTATGGCGGATGGTATATACGGATCTTTCGAGAATTTAAAAAAACATGCCGGAACGATGACATTAGAGGCGTATATGCGTTTTAGTGCAAAATTATCAGAGGCGAAAGATGAAATGGGTACGAAGGAATATGAAGAGTTTACAAAAGAACTAAAAAAATTAACAAATGCAAAACTTACGTACGGAGATTCGAACGGTAATATTGATTATGATCAATTATTACCGGCTAAAAAAGAGGAATTGAAAAAGGTGGTAATGGAGCTTCATCCGTATTTTGATAAATTAAATGGCCATAAGTCTAGTAAAGAGGTATTAACTCCTGAAGAGTATGAACAATATATGGAAGCATTAATGTCATATCAAACCGTTTTAGTAAAAACGAAATCGAGTGGGGGGATAACAATAGAAGAAGTACCTGAAGCGTACAAAGAAAGATTTATTAAAGCAGAGCAGTTTATGGAATATGTAAATGAAAAGGTGCAATAATTAGAAAAGCTCATAGCCTTAGCTTTGAGCTTTTTTATTGAAACAAAAAAGAGTGTTCAATTATACTTTTTCATATTTGCATTATCTTTTTGTATAAAACAATCTAAAAGGGAATAACCAGCTATTAAACTAATTATCGTAACAAAAGTTGTATTTATTAGAATAATATTAACTAAATAAGGTAGGTATTCTGCAAGTGGTGAAAAGAGTAGTGCTGGGGAAAAGGAAATGAATAGTGTAGGCACTGTAATAGCAATAAATTTATCCGGTTGAAAGCTCCAGTTTTGTTTACTTGTTTCGCGATTAATAGATTGAAGGAATCGTAATAAAATGCCAACTATAAGAGGGAAGAGTGTAAAGTAGAATAATCTTGGATAAACGTTAAAGTTCACTTGCGTGTCTGTATCTAAATAAAATTGAATTTTTACTCCTACAAATAATAATAAGACGATAAATAATGTAAAGCAGAGGTATAGCATCACTTTTTGCATTATATTCCACCATCCTTTACTCAAAATATATTCAAAAAAAGAAGAGATATACAATAACTACTGTTGTATATCTCTTCTTTTACTGTTAGTTAATAGTGGAGTTTGCTTTTTCTTGCTTCGTGAAATAATCAATAATGCCCATTGCGCTAATTTCTATATCTAGATGTAAAATGTTGTAAACAGAATGATCTGATGGAACGTTTAACTTTGTAAGATGAGAAGATATTTTATCCATTAACAAAGTTTGTAAAGCTTTAGTTGCTTCATCGAAATCATTATACTTTTCAAAGACTTCCTTACCAGTATGAACGAAAATAGGTAGCCAATATTCCAGTTGATTGTATACTTCTGTAACATGAGAGGATGCGCCGTAATGACCGAAATAAATAGTATCTACATCCATACTTTGAATATGATTTTTAGAAGCAATCATCGCATCTGGTTGAAATTGTGAAGGGGACGTTGATGGTAGATACAGTTCTACACCAACGTTTGCGAGTTCTCTATAATAAATTCCAATTGTATCACCAGTGAAAATCCCGTTTGTTAATGAATCGTGAATGCTAATATGGTGCTTCGCATGTCCTGGTGTATCGTAAAATGTAAGGGTGCGGTCTTTTGCAATTTTTAACGTATCACCATGTTGTACAATATGAACACGTTCTTCTTCAATTGGAAGAATTGGATCAAAGAGTTTATCGAAATCTTCTTTGTAGACAGCTTTTGCACCTAAAATGAGTTTTGTTGGATCAATCATATGACGAGCACCACGAGAATGCACATATAACGTAGCATTTGGGCACTTCTCCATCATTAAACCAGCTGCGCCAGCGTGATCTAAATGCACATGTGTAACGATAATGTTTTTAACATCGTTTAAATCAATATGTAATTGTTGTAAGCCGTCTAAAATATACGGAAGAGAAGGGGCTGCACAAGTTTCAATTAAAGTAATATCGTCACCTAATAAAACGTACGTACCTGTTCGTTCATTATGCTGTAAATCGAAATCATCAATAAGATATAGGTGAGAAGATAATTGCTCTACTTTTTTCATATTTATCACTCCTTATATACTGCATGTTTCTATTATACGATAAAATAGAAAAAAGGCAGAAAACGAAGCTCGTCTTCTGCCTTTTTGTAATATTATTATTTCGTTTGTTGTTTATTAATAGACATAATGAACAGTCCAACAATCCCGCCTACTAATGGAAGCATAATCTCTCCTGCTAAATTAAAGTAGGAGCTTAAGAATAAACCATTTACATCGATTACCCAGCCAGTAACATACAATAACATCATATATAGTACGAAATAAAACTCGCGATTTGAAATCGTTTCATGTTGTGCAGTTTTCATAATGGACACCATCCTTTTCTTTTATAATGGAATATAAACTGTCACATTTTGTTCACATTTCAATTGTAAAACTTTCCATCATAAAAGTCTAGTAGTATGTGTCGAATTTTGAACGAAAATAAAGCGCTATCATTATATCTTATAAGTACGTAATAAGAGATGTATATTCACGAATGTAGTATAGTATAAACATAGAATGATAGTGAAGAGAGGAGC
Organism: Bacillus cereus group sp. BceL291; assembly: GCF_051776705.1. Lineage (NCBI taxonomy): Bacteria > Bacillati > Bacillota > Bacilli > Caryophanales > Bacillaceae > Bacillus > Bacillus cereus group sp. BceL291. The sequence continues at coordinate 62,519 of NZ_JBPWAP010000019.1, forward strand.
AAAGACAATGACAGTTTATGATTTTTCAGCTAAAACAATTACCGGTGAAGAAAAATCGTTAAAAGATTACGAAGGAAAAGCACTTCTTATTGTAAATGTAGCTAGTAAATGTGGTTTCACACCGCAATATAAAGGATTACAAGAGGTGTATGATAAATATAAAGACCAAGGACTTGAAATACTCGGATTCCCTTGTAACCAATTCGGAGGACAAGAACCAGGTACAGAAGCGGACATTACTAGTTTTTGTGAATTAAACTACGGTGTAAACTTCCCAATGTTTGCAAAGGTTGATGTGAAAGGTGATAAGGCTCATCCTTTATATACATACATGACAGAACAAGCACCAGGTTTACTCGGTATGAAAGCAGTGAAATGGAATTTTACGAAGTTTTTAATCGGAAAAGACGGGAAAGTAGTAGGGCGTTTTGCGCCGCAGACGAAGCCGGTAGATTTAGAGGTTGAGATTGAGAAGGTACTTGGAGAATAATTAGGAGTTTCACTTTATTAAAAAACGTCTCAAAGAACAATGTAGTTCTTTGAGACGTTTTCTTTAAACTCACATTTTCAAGATTAAATTACTGTATCAAAGCCATCTGATTTAGGTAGAGAAGCTGCTTTTTTCATAAGCACTTCCCATAAGTGTACGGATTTCTTCCATTCTGCTGCAACCTGCCCCTGTTTATACATAGCATTCTCATAACTGGCAGTAAGTTGTTGCATATCGGCCGAGTTGTAAAGTGTATCGATATGGAGAGCGTATTCTCGGAATGTTTGACTTTCACCCCGTGGCATGCCAATTCTCGCAAATTGTTTTAAAAGTGCACCGTAAGCTTTTTGATAAACAGCATCATCTTTTCGGTATTTATAGAAATGAATAATAAGAAATGTCCTCCATATCATTCTAGTGGTGAAGAGAATGTATCCCATAATACTAATTAGTATCGTAGAGAGGAATACGTACCACCAAGAAAAACTAGTTTGAGAATTTGTGACCTTTTTAGTAGAAGCTTCTTCTGTATTTTCTATTAAACTTTTAAGTTTTGCTTCATTATTTCGTTGTTGTATTTGCGTGTTATTAGAATTATTTGCTTCGCTATTTTGTGAAATAGGAGCAGGCGTATTATTTATAAAATTATAGGGATTAGTAAATCCTTTTGTTGGTTCGAATGGAATCCATCCGTATCCTGGGAAATATACTTCGACCCAAGAGTGTGCGTTATCGTTCGTGATTGTATAAACATTCTCACCTTCTGCAGAGGCAAGTGTATTGTCAAGAGTTCCTTCTGTATAGCCTTTTACCCAGCGAGCAGGAATCCCAACAGAACGAAGTAGTACAATCATAGACGTCGAAAAATTATTACAGTAGCCGCTTTTTGTATCGAAAAGGAATTGATCTACATAATCTTGGCTTTTGGCAGGGAATAAGACATTCGTTGATTCGTATGTAAAAGAGTTGTCTGTAAAGTAATTTTCAATAGCTAATACTTTATCATATCGGTTGTCTTTATCATTTGTAAGATTGACAGCCAAGTCTTTTACGCGCTGTGGTAATGACTTGGGAAGTTGTGTGTACCTTGTCATAAAATAAGGATTTGTTTCTTGACCTTCATTTGTTTTTACAGCTTTCAAGTTTTCTATGGAAAACTCAGGGATCTCATATGTTACTTTATACGAATGTAAAGTAGTAGAAGAGTCTCCATTCATTGTATAAATTTTTTCTGAAAACGGGTCAACACTGTATGATACATCAGAAGCAGCCTCAACTGATACTAATCCTGCTGGATAGGTAAGATGAGGGTAACTTTTTTGCATGGTAATTGTTGCCTCAGTCGTTTTCATTTTTGTATTTTGTTCGTACCAGCTTACGACGTCGTTTTTATTTTTAAAAGAAATCTTTTTCGGATTTTCAGAAATTTCCCAGCCTTTTCCTGTATAAAAATCTTTTGTTTCTACTCTCCAATATTGTTTGTTTTGCGTTCGTGCTGTGAAAACAATTGTAGGATCCGCCTTAAAAGGACCGCCTAATCGCGAGTCATCTAAACCATACCCAATTGTAGAAACTTTTTGCTCTTTACTTGCTTCAGATGTGTTGAATTTTAAAAAATCCATTGGGTTTGGCCATTGAGGGCCAAATTTTGGAGCAAAGTATGCAATGGTTGCTAATAATACGATAAATATTGTAAGTGGTCTAAGTAATTTTGAGATTTCTCTAGCATAATTTTGTAAGTGTTCACGTTCTTTTATTCGTTCTACTTGAAGAAGACTAAGCATAAAAAAGCCGATGACAACAGTACGAATAATAGCGTAGTTTGCATTGTATAAATGTAAGTTATGAAAAGTTGCGATATAAATAATAGTCAATACAAGGAATAGAAACCCACGTTTTTTATGAATAATCCAAAATGAAGTGAAAGAACTCAAAAACCAAAATGAGAGAAAAAATAAAACCGTCGGAAAAACTGGAGAAATATCTAGTAAATTCCCTTGGAAAAACAGGGAGGAATTTCGAAACATATTAGAAAAGAATGTTGTTAGCCAAGATGGATTTATAAAAGCATTTTTATAATATAGGGAATGAATGATAAATAAGACTGTGACAATTTTTATAGGAATCTGCCACCTCGTTTGAAAAAAAGAGAGAGCGAAGCAAATTCCTATAAATGTTACGAAAATATCTAATCTACCTACATTTGTAATGCCTATAAGAGGTCTTAGCCATTCTAGTAAAAGAAGAAATACACATGCATGCATGAAGAATCTGTTCGTATCCCACTTGTATTTTGCTTGTAATATCATCATTTGCTCACCTCAAAAAACACGTTTGTATACCGGTTTTCATAAACCGTGTTTACAAATATTTGTCGTTTTTTTAGAGTTTCTAGTATACTGAGTTCTCGGTGTGAAAGTTGATTCGCTTTTTCTTTCACGACAAAAACCATACATTTTCTATTTCTTATAGCAGCACAATCAGCCGCCTTTTGAATATCGGGAGAAAGATTACTGGTCACGAGTATAACCGTGACGGGCTCATAAATTTTTCTTAGTTCCATGTCTACACTCTGGGAGAGCGGAAATACACTGTCTGCTTGTACTTTTGCTAAATGACAAAGGATTTGTTGTAACTGCGTATCTCCATTGTCTAAAGGGAAAATAGTTTGTTCTTTTCCGATAGACACGAATGATGCTGGTGAATTTTGTTTCAAGACAGCCCTTACAATAGAGGCAGTAAATGTGACGACTGATTCGAATAGAGGAGACTCGTTTCTGTCTATGAATATCATGATATTATGGCTGCGCTGTTGTTCAAACTCTTTTGTCATAATATTGTTTGTTCGTGCAGTTGCTTTCCAATCAATCCATGAAAAGCGATCACCAGGTTTATAGTCTCTGACACCGACAGAGATTGTAGAGTCTTTTGCTGAATTTATATTTGCTGAAAGCGCTCCTTGTTCGAAATGATTTTCCAATTGTCGATACGCTATATCTACATACTGGGGATAGACTAAAAATGTATCTGGAACTGAAAAAGTTGCTTCTTTCTCTATCATGCCGAATAAATCGCCGGTTTTGACACGTACGCTTGAAAAAGTGTGCTCGCCTCTAGGGATTGTGTCAATAACATATTGAAACGAAATATTTCGTTCCAATCCTGGGAAGAGTACTACCTTATTCATCTTTATTTGTTTACAACTTATAAATTGTGGTGGCAGTTCATCTTCTATAACTAAATAAAGTAAGGGAAAAGGAAATTTTCTTTTTATTGTAATCGTGCTTACAAATTGTTCTCCTACTACATATCCATTCTGGTTTGTTATTCGCTTTACTTCAGCGTCCCGTAAAGCGTAGAAGGGGAGTAGTAGCGAATAAAGAGCAATGGGAATTATGCTGTAAAATAAAAACCAACTGACAAACCCTCCTTGAAACATAGCGTACACAAATGTTAAGACTAGGCATAAAGGGAGTAGCAATAACTTCATAACGTGATATAGTGCTCGCAGCATTCGTTTCATCAAGGGTTCATCGCCCTTTGAGTAGGCACGGTAGTTCGTGCAACGATTTTTGCGATAACTTGTTCGCCAGTTATTCCTTCAAATTTTGCTTCCATTTTTATAATGAGTCTATGTGCTAAAACGTAAGGGGCTAAAAGTTTAACATCGTCTGGAATAACATAATTCCTGCCATGGATAAATGCATAAGCTTGTGAAGCTTTCATTAAAGCAATTGAGCCACGTGGACTTGCACCTAGCTGTATAGAACTGTACGTACGAGTCTGATTAACAAGCTTTACAATGTAATGCTTAATTGCTTTGTCCATACTTACTACCCGTACGCTTTGTTGTAAATAAAGTAATTCTTCTATTGTAGTAATGGTCTGTAATTGAGAGAGTGGATTTGTTTTTTCCATCCGGTTTAAAATTTCAAATTCTTCCTCTGGTGTAGGATATCCCATTTTTAGTTTCAATAAGAAACGATCGAGTTGAGCTTCTGGTAGAGAATATGTTCCTTCATATTCGACCGGATTTTGTGTAGCCATGACAAAGAACGGCTTTGGTAAAGGCCTTGTAATGCCATCTATTGTAATATTGCCTTCTTCCATACATTCAAGTAAAGCAGATTGTGTCTTTGGAGATGTACGATTAATTTCATCAGCAAGTACAAAATTACCCATAATTGGTCCAGGCTTGAACTCAAATTGGAGCTCTTTCGGATTATAAATAGAAACTCCTGTTACATCTGACGGCAATAAATCAGGTGTAAATTGAATTCGCTTATAATCAGCATCAATGGATTTAGAAAGAGCACGTACTAGCATTGTTTTCCCGACACCAGGAACATCTTCTAATAGCACATGACCTTCAGCTAAGAGAGCTGTCAAAACTAAGATGGTTTCTTTTCGTTTGCCGACCATTATTTTTTCAATATTATTGATTATTTTTTCTACAGTGGGATGTAATGAATCAAGCTGGGGCATCGTAATCCTCCTAATGTTATTATCGTTTTCTAATCTATTTAGTGGACATATTTCTAATTCTATTTGTAGATAGTAAAACTTCCACCTTTAATTCTGAGAATATTCAGATTATTTATTTTGATTATATCTAGTATAATTGTTTCCGTAACTAAGGGCAATACAGTAAATAATGATTTGTAGTTTTATGTAAAATCAGACTCGATATAAAATAATAACATTGGGAAAAATTTTTTTACATACAATTTATACTCTTTTCCTTATAGCAGTTTTGAAATAATATCAAAACTCTTTTTCTTTTGCAAAATAGTCGATACCTCAAAATACCATTCTCCTAATAATCACGATTAACCATAACCTTCACAACGGAACAAAAGGTTTTCTCACAAACTTATTCTCTAATAAATTTTTGACAATCTCTTGAACTGTGCGAAATGTCACATCTGTATTTTACAACCTCTCTTATAGTAAGGGTATGTAAGAGAGACGTATTAAAGGAGTGAACAGTATGAAGAAAAAAACTTCAGCACTAATGAGACGTTTAAAATATTTTTCACCAATAGATCGTTATAACGATAATCATACACAAGAAACATATGAAGATCGCGAATGGGAAAATGTGTACAGAAAGCGTTGGCAGCATGATAAAGTAATTCGTTCTACACACGGCGTGAACTGTACTGGTTCATGTAGCTGGAATATATATGTGAAAGATGGAATTGTAACTTGGGAAGGGCAGGAGCTTAACTATCCGACTACAGGTCCTGATATGCCAGATTTTGAACCGCGAGGATGCCCACGTGGAGCAAGTTTTTCTTGGTACATTTATAGTCCACTTCGTGTGAAATACCCGTATGTACGTGGTGTTCTTTGGAATATGTGGCAAGAAGAATTGCAAAATAACGAGTCACCATTAGAGGCTTGGAAAAGCATTGTGGAAAACCGTGAAAAGGCACGTACGTATAAGCAGGCGCGTGGTAAAGGGGGATTCATTCGTGCGAATTGGGATGAAGTATTACAACTCGTTTCAGCTTCATTACTGTACACAGTAATGAAATACGGTCCAGACCGAAATGTTGGCTTTTCACCAATTCCAGCTATGTCGATGCTAAGTCATGCTGCTGGTAGTCGCTTTATGCAACTTATGGGTGGACCGATGCTTAGCTTCTATGATTGGTATGCGGATTTACCACCAGCTTCTCCTCAAATTTGGGGTGATCAAACAGATGTACCAGAAAGTAGTGACTGGTATAACTCTGGTTACATTATGACATGGGGTTCAAATGTACCAATGACGAGAACACCAGATGCACACTTTTTAGCAGAGGTTCGATATAAAGGAACGAAAGTTGTTTCTGTCAGTCCTGATTTCGCTGAATCAACAAAGTTTGCGGATGATTGGATTAGTGTGAAACAAGGTACAGACGGTGCACTTGCGATGGCAATGGGGCACGTAATCTTACAAGAATTTTACGTAGATAATCAAGTGGAATATTTCACAAAGTATGCGAAGCAATATACTGATTTTCCTTTCTTTGTCACATTGAAACAAAAAGGAGATCAATTCGTTGCTGATCGGTTCTTAAATGCTTCTGATATTGGACGAGAAACGAAGTTAGGGGAATGGAAACCTGTTCTTTGGAACGAGAATACGAATGATTTTGCAACACCTCACGGCACAATGGGGTCACGTTGGGATAATGAAAAGAAATGGAACTTGCGTTTAGAAGATGAAGAAACAGGTGAAAAGATTGATCCACGTCTTTCTTTACTTGGAATGGAAGAAGCGATTGGAACTGTACAAATTCCGTACTTCTCTGATGATGGAAACAAAGTATTAGAACGTACGATTCCAGTGAAAAAGGTTATGACAGAAGAGGGCGAAATGTTCGTTACAACTGTATACGACTTAACTTTAGCAAATTACGGTGTGAACCGAGGGCTTGGCGGACAAGAACCGAAAGACTTCAATGATGATATACCGTTTACACCTGCATGGCAAGAGAAAATGACAGGAGTAAAACGTGAGCTTATTATTCAAATTGCTCGTGAGTTCGCACAAAATGCTGTTGATACGAATGGTCGCTCAATGATAATTGTCGGAGCGGGTATTAACCATTGGTTTAACTCTGATACGATTTATCGCGCCGTTTTAAATCTTGTTCTTCTCGTTGGAGCACAAGGTGTAAACGGCGGTGGTTGGGCTCATTATGTTGGTCAAGAAAAATTAAGACCAGCAGAAGGATGGCAAACAATCGCGATGGCAAAAGATTGGCAAGGTCCACCGAAATTACAAAACGGTACATCCTTCTTCTATTTCGTAACAGATCAATGGCGTTATGAAGATACACCTGTTGGACATTTAGCGTCACCAGTTGAAGGTAACTCTCGTTATCAACATCACGGTGATTACAACGTATTAGCTGCACGACTTGGCTGGTTACCTTCTTATCCAACATTCGAGAAAAATGGAATTGAATTATATAAAGAGGCTGTTGCTGCTGGTGCAACAACGCAAGAAGAAATCGGAAAATATGTTGCACAAAAATTAAAAGAAAAAGAACTGAAATTTGCGATTGAAGATCCAGATAACACAAACAACTTCCCGCGAAACTTATTCGTATGGCGTGCGAATTTAATTTCGAGTTCTGGTAAAGGACATGAATATTTCTTAAAACATTTATTAGGTACAACAAACGGGTTAATGAATGACGACAGTGATTCATTACGACCAGAAGAAATAAAGTGGCATGAAGAAGCGCCAGAAGGAAAGCTTGATTTACTCATTAATTTAGATTTCCGTATGGCTGGAACAGCACTGTATTCTGATATCGTCTTACCTGCTTCAACTTGGTACGAAAAACACGATTTAAGCAGTACAGATATGCATCCATTTGTACATCCATTTAATCCGGCAATCGGTTCACCGTGGGAAGCGCGCTCTGACTGGGATATTTTCACTTCACTTTCTAAAGCTGTGTCAGATTTAGCGAAGAAAATTGATCTTGAACCAATGAAAGAAGTTGTTGCAACACCACTTCTTCATGATACACCGCAAGAATTAGCGCAACCACTTGGCAAGATTAAAGATTGGAGTAAAGGTGAATGTGAACCAATCCCGGGTAAGACGATGCCACAAATTCACGTTGTTGAAAGGGATTATAAAACGATTTATGACAAAATGACTGCGCTTGGACCAAATGCCGGAAAACAACCGATTGGTACGAAAGGGATCTCTTGGTCAGCAGAAAAAGAGTATGAGCAATTAAAGAGCAAATTAGGAGTCGTTCGAACGGATTCTATCGCGAAAGGTTGTCCAGACATCAAAGAAGCAATCAATGCTGCTGAAGCGGTATTAACACTATCTTCTACAACAAACGGTCATATGGCAGTAAAAGCATGGGAAGCACTTGAAAAACAAACAGATTTAAAACTACGTGATTTAGCAGAAGAACGTGAAGAAGAATGCTTTACATTCGAACAAATTACAGCACAACCGAAAACAGTAATTACTTCTCCGGCCTTTACAGGTTCAGAAAAAGGTGGACGACGTTACTCACCGTTTACAACAAATGTGGAACGTCTCATTCCTTGGAGAACGATAACTGGTCGACAATCTTTCTACTTAGACCATGACATGATGAAAGAATTTGGTGAAACGATGGCAACATTTAAACCAATTCTGCAACATAAACCGTTCCGTAAATCACGACCTGAAGTAGAAGGGAAAGAAATTACATTAAACTATTTAACACCGCATAATAAGTGGTCGATTCATAGTATGTACTTCGATTCATTACCGATGTTAACGCTATTTAGAGGTGGTCCAACTGTTTGGATGAATAAAGAGGACGCTGCTGAAGCGGGTGTTGCAGATAATGATTGGATTGAGTGCTTTAATCGTAACGGTGTTGTTGTAGCGCGTGCTGTTGTAACGCACCGTATACCGAGAGGAATGGCATTTATGCATCATGCGCAAGATCGTCACATTAACGTACCTGGTACGAAATTAACAAGTAATCGCGGGGGAACGCATAATAGTCCAACTCGAATTCACGTAAAACCGACACATATGATTGGTGGATATGGTCAATTAAGTTATGGATTTAACTATTATGGTCCAACTGGGAACCAGCGCGACTTAAACGTTGTAATTCGCAAACTGAAGGAGGTAGATTGGCTTGAAGATTAAAGCACAAGTCGGAATGGTAATGAACCTAGATAAATGCATCGGCTGTCATACTTGTAGCGTAACATGCAAAAACACCTGGACAAATCGTCCAGGTGCTGAATATATGTATTTCAATAACGTAGAAACGAAACCAGGTATTGGTTATCCGAAACAATGGGAAGATCAGGAGAAATATAAAGGCGGCTGGGAATTGAAAAATGGTGAAATTCAGCTAAAATCCGGTTCGAAAATGAAACGTCTTATGAATATTTTCTACAATCCAGATCAACCAACGATTGATGATTACTTTGAACCTTGGAACTATGATTATGAAACGTTAACAAATAGTCCGCAGCGTAAGCATCAGCCAGTTGCTCGTCCGAAATCAGCAATTACAGGCGAATTTATCGACAAAATTGAATGGGGTCCAAACTGGGAAGATGACTTAGCAGGCGGACATATAACTGGATTGCAAGATCCAAACGTAAAGAAAATGGAAGAAGAAATTAAAACAGATTTTGAAAACGTCTTTATGATGTATTTACCACGCATATGTGAACATTGTATGAATCCATCTTGCGTATCATCTTGTCCATCTGGTGCGATGTATAAGCGTGAAGAAGATGGAATTGTTCTTGTAGATCAAAATGCATGTCGCGCATGGAGATTCTGCGTATCATCTTGTCCATATAAAAAAGTGTATTTTAACTGGCAAACGAATAAAGCTGAAAAATGTACAATGTGCTTCCCACGTATTGAAGCTGGTATGCCAACAATTTGTTCAGAAACATGTGTAGGACGTATCAGATATATTGGAGTAATGCTATATGACGCTGACAAAGTAAAAGAAGCAGCTTCTGTTGAAGACGAAAAAGATTTATATGAATCTCAGCTTACTGTTTTCCTAGATCCAAATGATCCAGAAATAGCAGCTGAAGCGAAAAAACAAGGCATTCCTGAAGAATGGATTAAAGCAGCACAACAGTCACCTATCTATAAAATGATTATCGATTGGAAAATTGCTCTGCCTCTTCACCCGGAGTATCGTACAATGCCGATGGTTTGGTATATCCCTCCGCTTAGCCCAATTATGAACATGGTGGAAGGGAAAGGTAGTAACTGGCAAGCAGAAGAGGTTTTCCCTGCAATTGATAATATGCGTATTCCAATTCAATATTTAGCGAATTTACTCACTGCAGGGGATGAATCACACATTCGTCTTACATTGAAAAAAATGGCTGTTATGCGAACACATATGAGAGCACTGCAAATTAATAAAGAGCCAAATGAAGCTGTATTAAAAGAACTTGGTTTAACGAAACAGGATGTAGAAGATATGTATCGTCTTCTTGCCATCGCGAAATATAAAGATCGCTTCGTTATCCCGACATCTCACCGTGAACAAGTGGCAGATTTATATAGCGAACAAGGAAGCTGTGGTTTATCATTCACAGGTGGTCCAGGCTCTTGTATGACAATTTCTTAAATAAAGGGGGCAGAAAATTATGAGACAAAGTTTACAAACAGCTTTTTCTTGTTCTTCTTTTCTTCTCTCCTATCCTGAACTAGGGTGGAGAGAAGCTTTAACTGAATTGCAAGAAGAGGTTGAAACAATAGAACAGGAAGACGTTAAAGCGTCACTTACAGCCTTTATAAAGCAAGTGATAGATAAAACGAATGATCAACTCATTGATAGTTACGTATATACATTCGATTTTGGTAAGAAAACAAATATGTATCTTACTTATATGAACACTGGTGAACAAAGAGAAAGAGGTATTGAATTACTAGAGTTAAAACAACATTATAAAAAATCAGGTTTTAGCGTAACAGATAAAGAACTACCTGACTATTTACCACTTTTACTTGAGTTTTTTGCAAATGCAAATGAGCAAGACAGTGAACCAATTATGAGTAAATACACGGAAAATATACAAGCATTACACGTTCAATTAAAAGAAGCGGGTAGTATGTATGAACCAATTCTTGCGTCTGTGCTACTCGCTATCGAAACATGGGGTGTACAGACAAATTAGAAAGGAGCGTTGTCAAAATGATGGATCAATTTCTTTGGGTATTGTTTCCCTATATCATTTTTGCAATCTTTATCGGTGGACATATTTTTAGATACAACTATGATCAATTTGGATGGACATCAAAATCTAGTGAACTATTAGAAAAGAAAATGCTCCGACTCGGAAGTCTATTATTTCACTTTGGGATCATGTTCGTAATTGGCGGTCATGTTATGGGGATTTTAATTCCAGAAGCTGTATACCGTTCAGTAGGTATTTCTGAGCATGTGTACCATGTAGTAGCAATTAGTTTCGGGCTTCCGGCAGGTGTTGCTTCTATTATCGGTTTAATTATATTAACGTACCGCCGCGTAACTGTAAAACGTATCATTGCAACGAGTACAAAGGGAGATTATATTGCGCTTATTTTATTACTTATCGTAATGCTAGCAGGACTTTCTTCAACATTTTTAAATATCGATTCAAAAGGATTTGATTATCGTACAACGATTGGCCCTTGGTTCCGAAGTCTCTTTATTTTCCAACCGAAAGTTGAATATATGATGGAAGTACCAATATGGTTTAAAATTCACATTCTCGCAGGGATGGGGCTTTTCGCAGTGTGGCCATTTACAAGACTTGTACATGTATTTAGTGCCCCAATTAAATATGTAAGCCGTAGTTATGTGATTTACAGAAGACGTATTCCTAATGAGTTGAAAAAATAATACTGCTGTAAACGGATAGGAGCTAATGGTTAAAACGAAACGAGGTCTAATATGGAAGGCCTCGTTTTTGTTTACATAGGCAATAAACGTTAATAAGTAGTTTAAATTGAAAAAAGATTAGCATCTAAATAAGATGCTAATCAATGCTACAAACAGAAGCAGAGCAATCTTCACAAGCAATTTCACATTTTAAAAATTGTAAATCGTGGATTGTAATCTTTCCTTTATGAATTGAAATTGTACCTTGCTTTTTTAATTCATTTAACATTCGATTTACACTTTCACGTGAAGTTGCACAGAAATTAGCGAGTTCTTGATTCGTTAATGGTAAATCGATGAGAATACCATTTTCTTTTAATACACCGTAACTATTTGTCATTCGTATAAGAGTAGAGTACAGGGCACCTTTTTTGCCGTGTAATACTAAATCTCGGAACTTCGTTTGCATTCTTCTTAAATGTTCACTAATCCATTTCATAAATTCAAATACAAGAGCGGGTTTTTGGAGTAATGCTTTTTCTAACGCTTCACGTTTTATTACACCTACTTCAACATCTTCAAGACATTTTGAGTTTAATAAATATTTTGCATTATCCGTGAACAATGTTAATTCTCCAATAATGTCATATTCCGAACAAATTCGAAGTGTTAATTCTTGTCCGTCAGCACTAAGTTTACTAATTTGTACTTTCCCTGAGTGAATGATATAGAGTTCTGTTGCCTCCATACCTTCTTGAAAAATAAAACTACCTTTTTTTATCTGCATTTTATATTCAACAGATGCAAGTAATTCTTTTAAATCTTGAGATAATGTCATACTGTTTGCCACAGTGATCACCTTTCTTCTTATAAGCAATACATTTCCTATTTTGAGTGTAAGTATGATGAAAATGCAAGAGCTATTTAAAAATAAATTGAAATTTCAATGACCGTAAGGAGGAGTGGCTAAAGATGTGAACAAAATGCGAACGGATTTGTGAAAATTTTTTGAATGGGGAAAGTGATGTGAGAAAAGTCACATTGAATATGTAGCTTCTTTTTTATAATGAAGGCAAATAAAAAAATGAAAGCTTACTAAGGATTGCAGCAGAAAAGAAGGGATAGAGATGCACGAGAATATGAAAGATTCTTTAAAGCGGTCACTTCAAGATTTACGCATTTCAGTTATTGATCGTTGTAATTTTAGGTGCACATATTGTATGCCTGCTGAAGTGTTCGGACCTGATTATGCTTTTTTACAGGAAGAGTGTTTATTAACATTTAATGAAATAGAAAGGTTAGCGAGATTATTTATAAGTATGGGAGTTAATAAAATTAGGCTTACTGGCGGTGAACCTTTATTGCGTAAAGACTTACCGAAGTTAATTGCAAGACTTACAAATCTAGAAGGCTTAAAAGATATTGGACTCACAACAAACGGAATTCATTTAGCAAAACAAGCTAAGGCGCTAAAAGACGCGGGATTAAAACGTGTAAATATTAGTTTAGATGCGATAGAGGACCATGTCTTCAAAAAAATTAACGGAAGAAATGTAAGTACAAAACCTGTACTGAAAGGAATAGAAGCAGCAAATGCTGCTGGATTAGAAGTAAAGGTAAATATGGTCGTAAAAAAAGGGATGAATGATAGTCAAATTCTTCATATGGCTCGTTATTTTAAAGAAAAAGAAATTCAGCTCCGTTTCATTGAGTTTATGGATGTAGGCAGTACAAACGGATGGAATTTTGAAGAAGTCATTACGAAGGAACAATTAATAGAGAAAATTAATCGTGTATATCCAATTGAGCCCGCTCAGCCTCGTTATTTTGGAGAGGTTGCGAAATTGTATCGATATGTAGGGAGTAATGCAGAAGTTGGATTTATTACTTCTGTTTCTGAGTCATTTTGTTTTTCTTGTACGAGAGCTCGTATTTCGGCAGACGGCAAGTTTTTCACATGCCTATTTGGAGCGAAAGGAACGGATTTGCGAACGCTTCTTCGAGAAAATATTTCTGATGCATCACTATTAAAAATTTTAAATGATACATGGCGATATAGAACAGATCGATATTCAGATGAAAGAACGGTTGAGAATACAAGTAAACGTTCAAAAGTTGAAATGTCTTACATTGGTGGATAGTGAAAGGAGGATTTCTTATGCAAGAGCGTTATTCAAGACAAGTGTTGTTTTCTGGAATTGGTGAAATGGGACAAAGAAAAATAAGAGAAAAGCATGTGCTCCTAATCGGTGCGGGTGCGCTAGGAGCTGCGAATGCAGAAGCACTTGCTAGGATGGGAATTGGGAAATTGACAATTGCTGATCGTGACTACGTCGAATGGAGTAATTTACAGCGGCAGCAGTTATATACAGAAGAAGATGCGCAGCAGTGTAAACCAAAAGCAATTGCAGCAGCAGAACATGTAAGAAAGATTAATTCTGAAGTGGAAATTGTACCAGTTGTAACAGATGTCACAATGCGAGAAATAGAAGAGTTAACAAAAGATGTGGATCTCATATTAGATGCGACTGACAATTTCGATACGCGTCTACTTATAAATGACATTTCACAAAAAGAAAATATACCTTGGATATATGGCGGATGTATTGGGAGTTACGGTGTAACGTATACAATTCTTCCTGGGAAAACACCATGTTTTCGCTGTCTAATGGATCATCCTATGGGCGGTGCAACATGCGATACAGCCGGAATCATTCAGCCAGCTGTACAAATGGTCGTTGCTCACCAAGTTACAGAGGCGATGAAAATATTGGTGGGTGATTATGAATCATTAAGAGGGACGATGTTGTCATTTGATATTTGGAACAATCAATATCTCTCATTAAAAGTAAATAGACAGAAGAAAAGTACATGTCCTTCTTGTGGGAAATCACGAACGTATCCAAGCTTAATATTTGAAGCGCAAATGAAAACGGAAGTGTTATGCGGACGGAATACAGTTCAAATCCGTTCAGGAATAAAGAGAAATCTTAATTTAACCGAAATTCAAAAACGATTACAAAAAAGTGTACATGTCAAAAAAACGCCTTACTTACTATCATTTCTAGTTGATGAATATCGTTTTGTTTTATTTATAGACGGTAGGGCATTTATTCATGGGACAAATGATGTGAAAATAGCAAAACGATTATACGCCAAATATATAGGATGAACAGAAAAATCGTTTTTTCCTTATTAAAACGAGGTGAAAAAGAATGTTAGATAAACGTATACCAATTCCAGTAGCAGAAGCAGTTGCTCGTGTAATGAAATATGCCTACCAAGGTGAAATGGAAAAGGTTTCTCTTATAGAAAGCTACGGTAGAACACTTGGAGAAGATGTTATTGCAGATCATGATGTTCCGCATTTTGATCGCTCTCCGTACGACGGGTTTGCGATGCGAGCGGAAGATACAAAAGAAGCGAGTAGTAGTAACCCCATTCAATTTGAAGTAATTGGCGAAATTGGAGCAGGCTTTGTTTTTACAGAAGAAGTGAAAGAATTTCAAGCTGTCCGTATTATGACAGGTGCCGCAATTCCGGAAGGGTGTAATGCGGTTGTTATGTTAGAGCTAACGGAAGGATTTGAAGAAAACGAAAAGATTTATATGGTATTAAAACGCTCTTTCTCTTCTGGCGATAACATTTCTTTTAAAGGAGAAGATGTAAACCAAAATAGCATCCTTGTGAAAAAAGGGACTGTTATTAATCCTGGAGTAGCAGCGCTTCTTGCTACGTTTGGTTATAGTTCCGTACATGTTATAAAACAGCCGGTTATTGGAATTGTAACAACAGGAAGCGAACTGCTTGAAGTACATGAACAATTAAAGCTAGGGAAGATTCGAAATAGTAACTCTTATATGATTGCTGCTCAAATTGAACGAGCCGGCGGAGTTGTACAGTATTATGGGCAATTCGCTGACGATTTAGAGACGTGTTATAACACTGTAAAAAAAGCGATGAAAGAAGTCGATATTTTAATTACAACTGGTGGCGTTTCGGTAGGAGATTATGACTATTTACCTGCTATTCATAAGAGGTTACAAGCTAATATACTTTTTAACAAAATAGCGATGCGACCAGGAAGTGTGACAACTGCAGCTGAGGTAGAAGGAAAACTACTATTTGGTTTATCTGGTAATCCTTCTGCTTGTTATGTCGGATGTGAGTTATATGTTCGACCAGTCATTGGAACATATTTGCATAGGAAAGATCCACACATTTATCGTGCAGAAGCAATTTTACAAAAAGACTTTTCGAAAGCAAATCCGTTTACTCGTTTTGTAAGAGGGAGAGTGGAATTTGTAGATGGTCAATTACAAGTTACACCAGTTGGTTTAGATAAATCTAGCGCAATTTCTTCACTTGCAGAAGCGAATGCATTTATCGTTTTGCCGGGGGGAACGAGAGGATTTGAAGCCGGAATAATCGTTTCGGTACTGTTATTAGAATCAAACGTCGGAAGTGAGTGGCCGTGGGATGAACCGCTTCGATCATATAAATAATAGAAAATAGATTGCTAACTTATACAAAGATAAGAGGTGCAAAATGACACATACGTATTATGAAGTAATTGATACACCTATTTCAATTGAGGAAGTTACAAACAAAGTAATTCGTCGTGAGTGTGGCGCAGTTACTACTTTCGTTGGTATTGTTAGAGAATTTACGAAAGGGCGTCGTACGCTACATTTAGAGTATGTAGCATATAAAACAATGGCAGAAAAACAACTTGAGAGAATTGGTACTGAAGTAGGAGAGAGGTGGCCTGGGACATTTGTCGCCATTACACATCGCATTGGTACATTACAAATTTCTGATCTTGCTGTTGTCGTCGCTGTTTCTACACCACATCGGAAAGCAGCCTATGAGGCGAACGAATATATTATGGAGCGTATAAAACAAATCGTTCCAATTTGGAAGAAAGAATTTTGGGAAGATGGTGAATCATGGGTTGGTGATCAGTTAGAGAATGTAGCATATGAGAATGGTGAGCCTGAAGAGGAGATGAGAATATGATTGAAGTACTATTATTTGCACATTTACAAGAAGAAGTAAGTAAGCCAGCATTACAAATCGATTGTGAAAATATTACAGTTGCTGAACTAAAGAAGGTACTCATTAAGAAATACAACGTAGCGATTTCAAATGAAATCATGGTGGCTATAAATGAAGAGTATGCAAATGAGAATGACATCATTCAAACTGGTGATACTGTGGCGATGATTCCGCCAGTAAGTGGTGGTTGATTCTTTTCGACCTAATCATGTTACGACGTGATTAGGCTGGAGAGAATGAATATAACTATGCATACATAGGAGGGAACAGGATGAAAAGTCCTAATTTTCAATTAAGTTTACAAACTTCTAATCTAATTATAGGTTTTATGGTATGGGTCATTTTATCATCATTAATGCCTTATATTAAAGTGGATATCCCATTAACTGCGGGGCAAATTTCTATGGTCACAGCAGTACCCGTTATTTTAGGTTCTGTTCTTCGCATTCCAATTGGTTATTGGACAAATCGTTTCGGAGCAAGAAAATTATTCTTTATTAGTTTTATTCTATTATTACTTCCTGTCTTTTATATTAGTGTTGCCAATTCTATGATGGATTTAATTATTGGTGGATTATTTGTAGGAATCGGTGGTGCTGTATTCTCTGTAGGAGTAACTTCTTTACCAAAATACTTTCCGAAAGAGAGTCATGGTTTTGTAAATGGTATTTACGGTGTCGGTAACGCCGGAACAGCAATTACTTCATTTTTAGCGCCTGTTATCGCAACTTCAGTTGGCTGGAGAACGACAGTACAATGTTATTTAGTTTTACTTGCAGCATTTGCACTTATGAACTTTTTATTAGGTGATCGTAGGGAGAAAAAGGTGAATACACCATTAATGGAACAAATAAAAGGTGTATATAAAAATGAGAAACTTTGGTTTTTATGTATCTTTTACTTTTTAACATTCGGATCATTTGTCGCATTTACAGTATACTTACCAAACTTTTTAGTATCTCACTTCGGATTAGAGAAAGTAGATGCTGGTATGCGAACTGCAGGATTCATCGTACTCGCAACAATTATGCGTCCGATTGGTGGTTGGCTCGGCGATAAGTTTAATCCATTTAAAATATTAATCTTCGTATTTATCGGTTTAACACTTTCAGGTATTATTTTATCATTCATGCCTAGTATGAACGTGTATACATTTGGTTGCTTACTAGTCGCATTTTGTGCAGGCATTGGTAATGGTACAATCTTTAAACTCGTTCCAATGTACTTCTCAGAACAAGCAGGTATTGTAAATGGACTCGTTTCAGCTTTAGGTGGACTAGGAGGATTCTTCCCGCCCCTAATTTTAACATTACTATTCCAACTAACAGGCCATTATGCAATTGGATTTATGGCATTATCAGAAGTCGCACTTGCTTGTTTAATCATTACAGTGTGGATGTATAGTCAAGAAAAGCTGTTAGTGATGTTAAAGAATCATTAATAAGGAAAAAGAACCATCCCAAAGTATTTTGGGATGGTTCTTTTAGTAATAGGCTTCAACATGTTTTTATTGATCTCTCAATAAACGCTTATTTTCTATAAGAATGTGCTTTTAAAATGAAGATGTCAAAAGTTATTCAATTAAAGGGCAGATTAGTTAAGGAAATCTTTAAAGTATTTACATATAGACTTGCGAAAAAAGACACAATCTCGCTTATAATTAAAGTTATATGAGCTTAGGGTGATAGCGATGGGGTGGGAGTGTCAAGTAAGAATTTTATGCATAATTGCCACTAAGGGAGATGATTAAAAGTTGAGTAAACAGAATATCAGCACAATAGTTTCAGGAGATTTGATTGTTACCCATCTAATTGGCCAGATTAATACAGAGGATGTGTATGAATGGTTTAATGATTTTGAGCAGGTTTGTCAGCAATTTATTTCTGAGGGTCGGAAATACAAATTGTTGGTGGATAGAAAAGGGTATACCCCAAATCATTTTTCTGTTCAAAAAGTATGGAAAGATAAGTTCTTCAATGAAACCATTTTGAATCATAGTAAGGCAATTGCATTTCTTCTTGAAGAAGGAGAGATACTGAAGTATTTGCAACAATCCAATACAAAAGAATCCGTGGAGTTTTTTGATGATTATGAACAAGCGCTAATTTGGTTGAATGAATATCCAATATAAAAACTGAATAGAAAGAGTTGCTCGTAATGTTACACTTGTCATGAAATTTATTTGTTTACAAGTTGCAAACACCATTTATTTTCTTCATAGATTGCTTGTGAAATAAAAGAACGGAACTACAACAAAAAGAACAAACGTCCCCTAAAAAACGTTTGTCCAAAGGTAATTACTATTTTAACTAAGAAATAGATTACAATTTATGTGTACGAGAAATCTTTTTTATAAGTTTAGGCAATATAGATGTTAGTTCTTGCTTCAAACGCTTCGTAAATGATGGATCTTTACCAGAAGTTGAAATAGTGACAACATATTCATTATTTCTTATAACGCCAGGTGTGTGAAAAGATGATTCTGTACCATCACTTACAACGTTAACCCACTGGAAATCATGAGCGGCCTGTTTGACCATCATATTTACAGCGTGTTGATTTGTAGCTGCATAAATAAGGTGAGCATCTTTAATATCATCATTACTAAAAGCTTTTTGCTTCCAAGTAATATAAGAAAGTTCCTTCATTTCCTCGCAAATTTCTGGGCTGACAACAGTGACGAAAGCGCCTGTATCTTTTAATCCAGACGCTTTTCGATATGCAATTTTACCTCCACCAATGATAACAACCACTTTATTTTGTAGATTAAACATAAGAGGGTACATGTTATACATATATGCATTCCTCCATTCGTTCTAACAATGTTAGTTTCATATATGTATCAAACTGAAGACAGTTACAAGTCGTAACATGATTGTATTTTTTTGTATGCAATTCAATTTTTTGAAGTAATAATCCGGTAAAGAGAAGGTATGGCATGACATATACATGGGACGCAGTCGATGTTATATCCTTGAGCTCAACAGCAAAAGAGGGAGTTCCTTTCGTTAAAAAGGAACAGGATACTGGCATACCAAGTTTTCGTTCGATGGCTGCTCCGATTTGTTGTAACTCATGTATCGGTTGTGTATCACTACTGCCTCGTCCTACGAGTAAAATACTACTATTTTGCATTGGCATAGCTTCACGTATTCTTTTCACTACAAGTTCCACCATATGTGGATGTGTACTAAAAGGAGGTACAACTGAAAATGTTATTTGTGGATATTTCTTTTGTAGTTGTTCTATTTCAAAAGGAACATCACGTTTGTAGTGAGCTGCTGCAAATAATAAAACAGGTACAATCATTATTTCAGTTACTCCCTCTATTATCGTTTCTGTAACTGCATCCGAAATAGTAGGTGTCGTTAGTTCTAGAAAAGCTATTTTTTGAATTCTTTCGTTTCGCTCTTTCATAACAGATTGAATAAATTGAATGAATTGTTCATTACCTTCTTGTAGCCGGCTCCCATGTCCAACATATACAATTCCTTTCATTGTCTCACCATGTCTTTCTTCATAAGAGTTTCTTGTAATTGATGATCTACGTTATGAAACCCAACTTTATTTGCATAGTATAAAGTTGGAACGTCGGTATACGAGAATGGGAGAGTAAGAATATTGATAAAGCCAAGGCGTTTTATTTCTGCTAGAAACGTATCAATAGAAGCACGACCTTCAAATACAATGCTATCCCATGAGAATTCAGAAAGCATACGTGAATGAATTTCATCGAAGCGATGATCAATTGTGTACTCATGAGTCATCATATAGGAACCAGCACCAATTTTTTCTTGAATAACAGCAATTCGGTTAATGTTTCGTCCTAAATAAACTGTTGTATTGGAAGAGAACTCTGCTTGTTTACTTAGTAGCCCATATTGCATAAGTTTTTCTTGAGTGGCAACGTTCATATGTTGTAGTTGCGCTTGTAAAGAACGAATATCTTTTTGGTGTTTACTACATGATTGCATCAATATTTCTACACTTTCAGCTGAACAAAAAACAAGACGATTAACGTTAAAAATTTCATTGATTTGTTCAAGTGTTAATGTGTATTCTACCTTTTTGAAAGTAGGAATTTGATATATTTCTGCACCGGCTTCTTGTAACTTTTGCTTCATTGAACTTGTTTTATTCGTTGCAGATGCAAATAAAACTTTTTTCTCGTGTAATGGTTTACGTTCTTTCCAAGCGATCTGATCCCGTAAGGAAACGACATCACCAATAATTGTCATAGAAGGATTAGAAATATTTTCGTTTTTGACAATAGAAACAATGGTAGACAGTGTCCCTGTGACAACGCGCTGTTTACCAGTTGTACCCCATTCAATGACTGCTACTGGCGTATCTTCTTTTTTTTCTGCTTGTAGTAAGTTTTCACAAATTGTAGGTAAGTTTTCTATACCCATGTAGTAGGCAATTGTGTCGCTATTGTGAGATGAATTATATTTTCCATGGTCGGTTAAAGGACCTTTTGCATGTCCGGTTAATAAAGTGACGCTATTACTGTAGTCACGGTGGGTGAGGGGAATACCTGCATAGATACTAGCGGCGATGCTAGATGTAATACCTGGTACAATTTCATATGGAATATTTGCTGATGCTAAAGTTTCTGCTTCTTCACCAACACGGCCAAAAATAGATGGATCTCCGCCTTTTAAGCGGACTACGATTTTTCCTTCTTTCGCAAATTGAAGGAGGTGTGCGTTAATCATTTCTTGACGCATAGTATGATTCTTTGGCATTTTTCCGCAATAAATAAGTTCACATGTTTCTTTTGTATAATTAAGAAAGGAAGGGTTTAATAAGCGGTCATATAAGACGATATCTGCACGATTTAAGCACTCCATCGCTTTTTTTGTAATAAGCCCTTCATCACCTGGTCCTGCACCAACTAAATATACATATCCGTTCATATTCGCACCTCGTCTATTTTTATTTAAAAGGAAGCCAGGGGAGGCTTCCTTTTGTAAATTACATGTATATATAAATATCCCCGTCAATAACTTCTACTTCATACGTTTGAATACAACCATCATCAGGTTTTTGAACTTCACCTGTTAGTAGTGAAATTTTCCAATTATGTAGTGGACAAAAGACGAATTCTCCAGATACAATACCTTCCGCTAATGGCCCGTTTTTATGAGGACAACGATTTTCTACAGCTCGAATATCGCCATTTGAAAGGCGGAATAGGGCGATAGACATACCTTTCATTTGTACCTCTTTACCGATTTGAATAGGAAGGTCTTCTGCACGCATAACTTTTATTTTTTCTTTCGTTTGTATCATATAGATCACAGCTCCTTATTTCACAGTTTCTACTTCATACATCGCTTTTAATGATTTCGTTTCTAGTGCTTGTCCCCATGCTTCTTTATATGTGCCACGAGCTTTTTGGAAACGTTCATTTAACTTAGTGACCATATTTGCATCTTGCAGTATTTCCTTTATGTGATCGAAGCCTAATCGTTCTGTCCAGTAGGCAGTACGCTCTCCATAAATACCAGTTTCACGATAATATTGCATGTAAGCTGTAGCGATGCGAAGGACATCATCTTCAGTAGGGACAATCATTACAAAATCAGCTTCGCGTACTTCCGTACCACCATTTCCGCCAATATAAAGTTGGTATCCATTTTCGACACAAACAACGCCAAAATCTTTCGTCAGTACTTCCGCACAGTTACGCGGACAGCCCGTTACACCCATCTTTATTTTATGAGGTGTATCTACCATTTCTAATGATTGTTCAAGCAACATACCAAGTCCTAATGAATCTTTCGTACCGAAACGGCAGAAACGAGAGCCAACACATGATTTTACATTACGAAGAGATTTTGAATACGCATATCCAGAAGCCATATTTAATTCAGCCCATACGTTAGGTAAATCTTGTTTCTTAACACCGTATAAGCCAATTCGGCTCGCACCTGTAATTTTCACAAGTGGAACATCGTACTTTTTCGCAACTTCAGCAATTTTCATTAAATCATCTGCTGTTGTAACGCCTCCGTACATACGTGGAATAACAGAGAAGGTACCATCGTGCTGGATGTTACCATTCATTCTTTCATTCACGAAACGGGATGATTTATCATCTTCATATTCTTCTGGAATCGCCATACGTAAATAGTAGTTTAAAGCAGGACGACATTTCGAACATCCATCTTCATGTACAAAACCAAGAACGTTTCGTACTTCTTTTGGAGATTTTAAACCTTTCTCATGAATGGCCGCTACGACTTCATCACGTGATAAAGGTGTACATCCGCACATACCGGTAGACTGTGCAGAAGCATCAAAAGCATCTCCAAGTGTATGAGATAAAACTTGTTCTACAAGCGGACGACATTTACCACAAGACCCTGCGGCTTTCGTACAGGCTTTAACTTCTTCAAAAGTCTTTAACTCCTGTTCTAAAATGGCGTGAACGATTGTGCCTTTCGTAACACCATTACATCCGCAAATTGTGTCATCCGCACTCATAGTAGCAACGTCAAGTTCACATTCTTCACCAGCTTTGTGAAGAATGGAAGCTGGTGTATATTCTTGTATATCTTCTTCTTTCTTTAACATGCTAAAGAGGCGGGTACCGTCAGCTGTATCACCGTATAAAACGATACCGACGACTTTATTATCACGAATTAATATTTTTTTATAGGAACGTTTACATTCATTAAAGATGGATATTGCTTTCGTTTGATCATCTTCATAAATTTGGCCAGCAGAGAATAAATCACAACCAGCAACTTTTAAGTGTGTACCGACGATACTGCCCGAATATCCATCAGTTTGTAAATTTGTTATATGTTTTGCTAATATCGCACCTTGTTCATAAAGAGGAGC
Source organism: Bacillus cereus group sp. BceL291 (assembly GCF_051776705.1). NCBI lineage: Bacteria > Bacillati > Bacillota > Bacilli > Caryophanales > Bacillaceae > Bacillus > Bacillus cereus group sp. BceL291. The sequence goes on from NZ_JBPWAP010000019.1 coordinate 86,294, forward strand.
AACAAGTCCATATGCGATACCGTCATGCTCTGCACATTCTCCAACTGCATAAATGGACTCATCATTTGTTAGCATATAGTCATTGACTACAATACCGCGATTTACAATTAGACCAGCATCTTTTGCTATTTGCGTATTTGGCCGTATTCCGACAGCCATTACGATTAAATCACAATCTACAACTTCACCGTCTTCAAATTGAATGCCCTCAACATGGTCTGTACCAAGAATTTTTACAGTTTTCTTTTCCATTAAAAACTTCATGCCTTGTGCTTCTAAATCTTCACGCAGAAGAGCAGCTGCTTTCGTATCTAGTTGTTGCTCCATTAAGCTAGGCATTAAATGAACAACATGTACGTCCATTCCTAAATCAATTAGACCTCTTGCGGCTTCTAAACCGAGTAACCCGCCACCAATGACAACGGCCTTTTTCTTTTCTTTAGCGGTATCTATCATAAATTGTGTATCTTCAATAGTTCGAAATCCTGTTACACCAGAAAGTGCGGAACCTTCAACAGGTAAAATAAAAGCACTAGAACCTGTTGCGATAATGAGCTTGTCGTATGTAAGAGTATGCTTCTTTTCTGTAATAATAATTTTTTCTTCTCGGTTAATACTTTGAACTCTTTCATTCGTATACAAAGTTATTTCGTTTTCTTCATACCAACTGTATTCATTCATAATGATATCTTGTATATTTGTTTTGCCTTGTAAAACATGAGAGAGCATAATGCGGTTGTAGTTTGGATGCGGTTCATCTCCAAAAATAGTAATCTCATATGAATCACTATCATGTTTTAAGATTTCTTCCATACAGCGAATGCCAGCCATACCATTTCCGATCATAACTAAACGTTTTTTCATTTTCGTTTCCCCTTTTTATGTGAAATATTGAACAAAGGATTATATTTTTATTATAGAAAATCAAATAAGGGGGAGATGTGATATTTATCACATCTTTATAATGATTCACAAATTGTTAAAATTCGGTTTTATGTGAAGGGGATGTGAATATTTTTCGCGAAACGAAAAAGCAGGCCATAAGTATTTACACTCATGTCCTGCACTTGATTTATGCTTTCGTAATGGCACGCGGAAATAAAATATTATTTTCTAAATGAATATGCTCAAATAAATCAGACTCTAGCGCTTCGAGGCGTTGGTAAACAAGTCGATAAGTACCGCAAGCACCTTCTGGAGGAGTAAAGTCATTTGTCACTTTACGAAGTTCTTTTATAATATTTCCAGCATGATTGTGCTCATTTTCTAGTTCATTTACTACTTTACGTAACTTAGCATAGTTTTCATTAGTTGGATTTTGTTCAAATTCTAAAATTAATGGAAAATCTTCCATTTCTTCTTTAATTAAATGCTGTTCTAATTCCATTCTAAGTTCATGAAATAGCTCATGAATTTGAGCAAAATGAGGCTGACTTGCCCCATGAACACGTAATACTTTTGTCACATATGGACTTAACTGTGGTAATTCTTCATTTAAATAGCGGTGATGCTTATTTATGACATAATCAATCAATTCACGATAAGAAGCATTTTTCCAATCAATTTCCGATTCATTTAATCGTTTCGTATTATGATAAAGCGTATTTAACTCTGTAAGCACTTCAGTAGCTGATAAATTTCTTTCATGAATTGCATCAATAAGTGGCTTATTACCGCCACAACAAAAATCTATTCTATATGATTTAAAAAGATCACTAGCTTTCGGAAATTGTGTAACAATCTCACCAACAATTGAAGTTTCAGTAAATGTATGTTCCATATGAATGCCTCCATAAAATTTTAATGTAATATCTGAATTAAGAATAGCGATAAATTAAAATCTATGTAGTGATTGAAATCACTTATTCTGTGTCGTTTTTGAGAATAATAAGAAGAATGTTATTAAAATAAGGGGGAAAGTAATAAGTGGTAATATTTTACGTTAATAAAAAAGAAGCTTAGTAAAAGCTTCTTTTTTATTACTATTTTTCACATGCAATTCCATCGCCATCACGATCAAGATGAGAGCTATAACCTGGTTGCCCTTTATGTAAAGGAGCTTTCCCAGCTGCTCTAACTGCAGCACAATTTTTGTAGTATGCACTATCAGTATTACCATTAGCTGGTTGTGTTTGAGCTTGCTGTGCTTTTTGTTCTTCTTGTTGTTTACGAGCTTGTTCATCAGCCTGACGTTTTTGTTCTTCTTGTTGTTTACGAGCTTGTTCATCAGCCTGACGTTTTTCATCCTCTTGCTTACGAGCTTGTTCTTCGGCTAGACGCTTCTCATCTTCTTGCTTTTGAGTTTTTTCGTCCGCCTCTTTCTTTTCTAGCTCTTTTTTCTGTTCGCTATCTTTTGGCTCTTCATTATTAGAGGCAACTTTTGTACTAGTTGCTGTCGTTTTTTCAGAAGAAGGAGCTGAAATACCTAATAACACAACAAAAATGACAAATAATACAGCTGTAATAATAAATTGTTTTTTCGCTACACCTGTTTTCTTAATAACAGATAAGATTGCTAGAACAAGGAAGAATATAAATAGAATGAAACTTAAAGTAGAAAAAAACTCGACGACGGGGTGTTCCGATTTTGTTGTACCGGCCGTTATTAATATAATAGAAATCATAAAAAGAATAACGGTAGGACGTCCATATTGTTTTGCTTTTCCATTTTTCTTAAAGAATGAAATGATACATAAGATTAAAAGAATAAAAGCAATAAAAAATAAAGCTGCACCAATATTACTTAAAATCGACATTTTCATACCTCTATTTGTAAGATTCTTCTTATTGATTATATAGGAATTTATTGGATATTACACGTTTTGTATAAATTTAGAAAATTAATATTTTTAATAGACTCATAAACATTTATTTTATATATAAGGAAAAATGGATATATTTCCTATTACTTTTTGAAAGAGATTTCATAAATTATAGTATATCAATTGAAAGGAGGAGATTTGAATGGAATTTCAATTGTTGGTAACTTGTATATTACAAGAAGGTAATGCTTACTTTTTAGTAACGAAGGTAGATGATGTTATTACGTTAAAAGTACCGATTACTGCGGGAGTAGCAGGTTTATTTTTAGCTTTAGGTGTACCAAGATGTTCTTAATTTAAATCTATAGTAGAAGAGGAAGGGACATGCCTTCCTTTCCTACTATTACATAATATAATTATGTAAACTTAAATGTCATATTTGTGATAGCACGTTTGAAATGGACATGCATATACTATAATGTTTCATTGGATGTTAGCGGTGAAAGGTAGTTTTAATAAGTGCATCCAGTGATATTTTTAAGCTATGAAAATAAAAGAGGTGCTATTATATATGAAAAGAAAAACATTGGATATTCCAGTTACATTGCGAAGAGAGTGGTTTTTAATAGAGTTAGCTCATTTAACGAAAAAATATGGAATTGAAATTGCAACTAGTAAAATGGATGCTGCACCGTTTTTAAGAGATCAAGTTACGGAGTCAAAGATAGGGAAAGGGCTACAATACGATAAATATGATGATGAGTATATAATTGAAAATTAAAGGGTAACAACAAAATTAAATTAATTTATAACAAAATATAAAATAAAGCAGATTCTAAATATAGAATCTGCTTTATTATGAAATACTTGTAGTCAACTAGCCTCTTTCTAGTGTTTTTCCTACATATTTCTCTTGCGTTATTCCAAAAGAGTCACGAAGAATGCGAGCATAATCTTTAGATTCTATTGGTCGTTTATTTTTGGTGCCTTTAAAGGTTTCTGTATAATTTTTATTTGTTAATGATATGTGACCATAAGTAGTTAATTTACAAGTGATAGCTCCTTTATTAAAAGGAGATTCTTTATGCTCTACAATCACTTTTTGAATCTTATTCACTTTTTTCTCATCTATTGGATCTACAGTGAAAGCATAGCCTATTTTCCATTCGTTTGAAGGTTCAGATTGTAAGAAACTTGTAGATTCCCCGTTAGCTCCTTTTCTCATTTCTAAAATATGCGTACCTTTTCGAGTATTTCGCTTACGAATTCGATATTCTCCTGTTTGAGAGGAGATGACTTCTCCGTTAAAAGGGACTGGATGTAAAGGGAGATGAGATGCAAAACCTGCATCCACAACATAATCTTTATCCTCATGACTTAATATGATAATGACATGACCATCATCGGGTTTCCATTTATTATCGTAAAGGTCATAAACAGTACCGGCTACTTTGTATACTTGAAACCCACAATCAATTAAAAAATAATACAATAGGGAGTTTAATTCATAACAAAGTCCACCTCGTTTTTGAATAAGTAACTTTTCTATTAAGTTATCTTTTGAGATATTTTTAATAGTACCAGCCATAATATCAAGATTTTCATAGGGGAGGATCATTCCCATTTTTAAGAGAATTTCATCTAAATCATCAAGTGTTATTTCTTTTGCAGGAATTTCTAAGCGTTTAAAAAACTCCTTTTGTAATTTGGTCATCATAAAGTATTCTCCTTTCTTTTTACAGAATTTTCTTCTGCTCACCGATAGGTTAGTACTTCTAAAAAGTTAATTCAAGTGTGCGGAAATTATCATAATATATGTTTCTGGAAATATGATTTTCTATTCGGAAATTTCAGTTTAATTTTTAATCGTAGGAAAGTCTTATAATACAAGCTCCTTTAAAATTAGTTTGTATTTAATGAAAAGAAAGTACATATCTTTATTATATTTTTAAATAACTAACTAGTAATAAAATGTTTTTTCACTAAAATTTTTTCAAGATTTGTATGCTTTATATAAACAATAATGATTTAAAAAATATCTGGGTGTAGCGAAGTTAACAATTATTGAGAAACTTTTTTGTCGTATTCTATCAAAAGGAAGAGGTAGAAACAAAGAGAATAACGAGAGTTAAGGAAGAGGGTATACAACTAGTAACCTTCTAAAAATAAAAGATTAGCTATTATTAAGGAAGGGAAAATATAAAATATTATAAAGAACACCTTCTTTCAAAAAAATAGGGGGAGTAATATGCGACTGATGAGAAGATGTGTGGCCTTACTAATTGTATTTTTTATCATGGCTCCAACGATTAGCACAAATGTACAGGCAGAAGTTGTAAAAGAGCTTGGAAAGGGGTTTCCTGATACAGAAGTATTCACACCTGGAGAATGGTTTTTAGGCCAAAAACCTGCTAATTATGATGAGAATAAACCGCCAATTCTCTTTGTACAAGGAAGAAATGGTAATGCTGATAGTTGGTATGGAAAGACAGTATATCATGATATAAATGATATGTATGTGCGCCCATAAGGGTAGATTTAGAATTGATTAAATAGCACTAATCTAGGTTAGCTCACGAAAGACCTATTACCAATCACCTCACCTAGAAGGGAAACCTAAAGGGGAAAACAGCATGGTGATAAAGTCATAAGTTGGTCAACTACTAAGATCACGACTGAATGGCAAGGTAAAACTCATAAATAAGGATGAAGGCTACACTGCTTGAATGATAGACCAAGGGTGGTCAGCGATACGAGTAATGAAAGGTAGTTGATACATTACTAGGGAACAAGGTTATAAAGAGGATAGTTTAGGTCGTACATATAAGCTATCAGTGAGTCTCTCCCTCCCAGCCACAGTAAGTGGAAAAAAGGTCGAACGTCACATCCGACATTATGAAAGCTATTCTTTATCTATCTAAATGGGGATTGCCTAAGTTGGGATGCCACCGGCATACATGCGAATTTGGCTATGAAGAATGACACCAAGTTACTAACAAGGTGTGTGACTTCTGAATACCCAATAAGGCAACGGAGCCTTCATAGTAGTCCGAGCTAGGGAAAGCCTAGTACATGGCGAAGGAAGGCAACTTATCCGGTCTAAAACAAAATTGGAAGGTGTGTGAGACACAATGAGAAATCCAAATGCAGTATTAGACAATCTGAATAAAAAAACAATTAACCCAGCTTATAAATTTGAACGTCTGTATCGAAATCTATATAACCAGGAGTTCTACTTTGCAGCATATCAAAAAATATATGCAAAAGAAGGGAACATGACTAGAGGAACAGATGGGCATACCATTGATGGTATGAGTTTGGAACGTATCGATAAAATTATTGAAAGAATTAAAAACCAAAGTTATCAACCAGCTCCATCTCGCAGAGTATATATCAGTAAGGGGCAAAATAGGGGAAAGAGGCCTTTAGGGATACCCTCTATAGATGATAAATTAGTTCAAGAAATCGTAAGAAACATCCTAGAAGCTGTTTTCGAACCGACCTTTTCTAACAATTCTCATGGGTTTAGACGTAATCGCAGTTGTCATACAGCACTAACACAAGCAACTAAAATCTTCAAAGGAGTTAAGTGGTGGGTAGAAGGTGATATCAAAGGCTTCTTCGACAATATTGATCATCACATTTTGATTAAACTGCTAAAAAGAAAAATTAAAGATGAAAAATTCATTAATTTAATCTGGAAATTTCTTAGAGCGGGTTATTTAGAGGATTGGAAATTCAATAATACTTATAGTGGCACTCCACAGGGAGGAATAATCAGCCCAATTCTATCAAATATTTATCTAAATGAACTTGATAAGTATATCGAAGAGTATAAA
>NZ_JBPWAP010000020.1:0-90140 GCF_051776705.1 Bacillus cereus group sp. BceL291
TACCATCTAAATATCGTTTCACCGCTTGGATTTTTTCTTTTGAAGAAAATTTAGCCATAAAAAATGCACCTCCAATTGTTAGACTGTGTCTAACAATTGGGGTGCACTTCAATTTAGTGAAACGGCTTTTTTTGATGAAATCTATAAGCTGAAGAATGAATATTTGCTGATAATAAAGTTTGTTAATTTTTCTGGCTTTTCCTCAATGTAAACACCTAATTGTTGAAAAGTGTTATGTTTAGAATTAAGTCGGGATCTCTAAAGGTCACGTACATTCCAGACAATCTCACCACGTTCGTCATCCCACGTACTGTGATGACGCTTAAATCCTATCTTTTCTAGTACCCGGAGGGAAGCGATATTCCAAGCACCTACAGTCGACCAAAGTCTTTGGCGCCCAGTAGCAATCGCCGCGTCCAGTACAACAGATGCCGCCTCAGTCGCATAACCTTTACCATGAGCGCTGCGGAACAACTCGTATGCAATCTCCGGCTCTTCAAGTGTGGAACGACCGATAATCAAGCCGCAGTATCCGATGAAATCGCCTTCGTCTCTTCTTCGAATAGTGAGAAGGGAAATGCCATTTTCATCTGCCTTCTTACGCATCTCAATAAGCCGGTTACGAACGGAGTCGAGGGTCGGCATGTCCACACCACGTTCGCCAATTAATTTCCTCATCCAAACTGAATCGGATTCCTCCCACATACTCAGGTCAAGTCGTTCGGTTTTTAGCTGGAACTCCATAGTTTTAAATAAAGATGGCATAGTGGAACCTCCTAATTATGTCACTTAACTCATAATAGCTTCGCACCGCATCATGTTGAACCAATCGTTGATTCGCGAATTTATTTTCTTAACTCCCGCGAGAGTTTATAGCAACAGTATACAATAGTATTATTTTATGCATAAGCAATTCCTTTGCAAAATAGACCCTTTTCTCAAACTTTTCTTTCATTCTAAAGCCGTCCCGTTAAATACACAGGCTCCTACTATTTCTAAATGCATAAAATGGTAAGCGAAAGTATGGGGGGATACGATGTATAATTCAAATTATTATGATTGTTATAGGCAAAATGATAAGTTGATTAGTGATATTGAAAAAGCTATAAATGGAGAGTATAGCGCCATAAGCTGCTATGCAAAATTAGCGAATATGGCTCCAAATCAAGTAGAACAAAAACAAATTCTTGAAATTCGTAATGATGAAATAAAGCATTTCCACAACTTTGTACAAATTTATACGAACTTAACTGGCAGGCAGCCGAAACCACAAATTACTGAAGACTGCCCAAATACGTATTTACAAGGATTAGAGTTCGCTATACAAGATGAACAAAAAACAGTAGATTTTTATTTGGAAATTTCAGATGAGACATCCGATGTACATTTGAAAGAGTTGTTACGGAGAATAGCTGCGGATGAACAAAATCATGCAGTATGGTTTTTATATTATTTTGTAAAGTCGAAGTGAGCATTAAGAATGAACGGCTAATGTGGTGCATATATTAAAAATTATTTTAAAACGCAGTGTAACAATTGAATGAAATATTTAAATGTAAGCAAAAGGAAACCGTTTCGCTAGTAGTGGAGCGGTTTTTTATGATGTACATATGTATCGACAAAATATAGTAATTACATTTCATATATAATGTATGAAAATGAATAAGTTAGGAGCAAGCATATGAAAAGAGGGATTTTTGTAGATATTCCAAATGAATACAGCAATGTACTTTGGAAAGTGTTAAACCCAATTGATATTACTGAATTTGATTGGCGAGTGAGGGATGAGGAGTCCTACTTAATAGCACGTGGTGAATTGGATGAGGCATTATTTCCAGAAGAACCAAGTGTAGTGGAAGGGTTAGCATTGAAAAAGTTAGTTAAAGACAACATATATTATCTTATTTTTGCAGATTTAAAAGCATATCCTAAAGGAGAAAAAACGATAGATATTGAAACATTTGAAGAATTTAAGGAGAGTAAGTGTGAAGTAGTCGTATTAGTAGCGGATGGTGAGTATATACAAATTTATGCGAAAAACCAAGAAGAGATTGAAATGATGTATGAAAACGCAGTGAATCAAGGATTTTATGTAGAATATATTACAGATGAAAATGATGGAAGGACTCGTTTGTCAGTATGGTAGCAATTTGAAAGGGGAAAGGCAATATGGAGAGCAATATAAGTAAAGAATATACAATTCGAATTGCTACTGAAAATGAAAGTGATAGTATTATCCTTTTATTAAAAGAAGTAGCACAATGGCTACAATATAAAGAAGTGGATCAGTGGCAGTATCTTTTAGGAGAGGAAGCTACGGCTGAAATACTAGAATGTATAAGAGAGAAATATACGTATATTGTTATGAAAGAAGATGAAATAGTTGGTACGATTACAGTTTCTCCTAAACAAAATGAATGGGATGAACATATTTTTGGTAAAGAGGAAGTTTCTAATTCATTATATATTCATAGATTTGCGGTGAAACGGAAGTATAAGGGGAACGGAATAGGAGAGAGGGTTTTACAGTGGATAGACGAGAATGTACAATGTGATAAAGAGTATTTGAAGTTAGATTGCGTTGGACATAATCGTACGCTGAATGATTTTTATAAAAGAAGTGGTTTTGAGTATGTTGGGAGTACAGATGGACTTAGTAAATTTCAAAAGAGAAGGGGCAAGTGAATGAATCAAATTCATACTGATTTAGTTAAAAGATTGATAGGGGAACAATTTCCTAAATGGGCACATTTAGAAGTGAAGCCTGTAAAGTTTAGTGGGCATGATAATAGAACGTTTCATCTAGGGGATGAGATGAGTGTAAGATTGCCAAGTGACGCGGCATATGCGCCGCAAGTAGAGAAAGAAAATAAGTGGCTACCTATATTAAGTAAGGAGCTTTCTTTACCGATTTCTGCACCAATTGCGAAAGGAAATCCATCTGAAGAGTATCCATGGCCTTGGTCTATTAATAAGTGGATAGAAGGAGATACTATTACGAAACAAAATGTCCGTGACCTAAATGAATTTGCGGCGGACTTAGGATCATTTTTAGTGGAATTGCAGGCTATTGATGCGAGTAATGGCCCAATAGCTGGAGCGCATAATTTTTACCGAGGTGGGCTTATATCTGTATATGCTGAAGAGGCGAGAGTTGCTATTGAAAATAATAAGGATGTTTTTGACGAGGCATTATTAAAGCACCTTTGGAATGTAGCACTTAGTTCAACATGGGACCGTAAGCCAGTTTGGGTTCATGGGGATGTTGCACCTGGAAACTTACTTGTTAAGGACGGAAAGCTTTGTGCCGTAATTGATTTTGGTATTTTAGGAGTAGGGGATCCGGCTTGTGATGCAGCGATGGCGTGGACGTTTTTTGATGAAAATAGTAGAAATGTATTTAATGAAGTATTACGCATGGATGAAGAAACGTGGAATAGAGCGAGAGGATGGGCACTTTGGAAGGCGTTAATTACATATGATGCGAATAGGGATAGTAATGAAAAAGTAGCAGAAGAATCGTATCGTATCATTCAAGTGATTGTGGATGATTATGAGAGGTAGTAGAAAAAGCCTATTTTAAAATAGGCTTTTTTTATATGATGAAATAGTAGAAATGGAAAGAAGGAATCCAACATGATTATACAGAATATTTAGATAATAGGGGGTGTCGAATTTTGAGTGAAATTGAATTAAAGAGTAATGTAATTAAGACAGGGCAAGAGAAGGGAATTATTCTTCGGTTTATACTTGCTAGTCTCGTTGGAGTGTTTATGTTTTTCGTTCCTGTTACGATAAACGGTGCATCGTCTATTATGATTGATCATATCGTATCGTGGATTAGGGCTTCGGTTCCTGGCATAGTACCTTATTATGCATTATTTGTTATGGCAATTGGTGCGATTTATCCATTTTATACGAAGAAATGGAATGCATCTATCGTAGACATTTGTTTTTCTATTTTAAAAGTAGTTGGCGTTGTATTTGGCATATTATATTGTTTAAAAGTAGGACCAGCTTGGTTCTTTGCGCCAGATGTTGGACCGTTTTTATATGAGAAGCTAGTCATATCAGTAAGTTTGCTCGTTCCAATTGGCTCGGCGTTTTTAGCGTTATTAGTCGGATATGGATTGCTTGAATTTATCGGTACATTTTGTCGTCCGATTATGAGGCCATTATGGAATACGCCGGGGAGATCGGCAATCGACGCAGTTGCGTCCTTCGTTGGAAGTTATTCGCTTGCTCTCCTTATTACGAATCGCGTGTATAAAGAAGGAAAGTATACGACAAAAGAAGCGGCGATTATCGCTACAGGATTTTCTACAGTATCCGCTACATTTATGATCATCATCGCAAAAACATTAGATATTATGCATTTATGGAATGTTTATTTTTGGACTACGCTTGTTGTAACATTCATCGTGACTGCTATCACCGTAAGAATCCCGCCCCTCAGTAGAAAACCAGATACATATGTAACAGAAGAAGGGTTCCCAGAGCCTGTTTATAAAGAAAAAATGTTAGAACGTGCTTGGGAAGATGCGTTAGAAGTATCAAAGTCTGCACCGAGCATTATGAAAAATATTGCATTAAATTTAAAAGACGGATTTATTATGACGATGGGAATTTTACCATCCATTATGTCAGTAGGATTAATTGGTATCGTCTTAGCGAAGTTTACGCCAATATTTGATTGGATCAGTTATATTTTCTATCCGTTTACATGGCTATTACAATTACCAGAAGCAGACTTAGCCGCTAAAGCCGCATCAGTTGGTATTGCAGAAATGTTTTTACCGTCATTATTAGTAGTAAGTGCACCAATTGTGACAAAGTTTGTTATTGCAGTTGTTTCCGTATCATCTATTTTGTTTTTCTCCGCTTCCATTCCTTGTATATTATCAACAGATATTCCGTTAAAAGTATCTGAACTTATTATTTTATATGTGCAGAGAACGATTTTAACGTTACTTATTATTACGCCGATTGCTTATTTATTGCTTTAAAGTTTTAATAAGATAAAGTTATAAAAAAGAAGCCGTCTGTAAAAAGAGGGCTTCTTTTGTTTAAAAGCGGGATATTCTTATTTATTTTTCGTATATGACGTAACGCTTCTTAAGAAGATTCCTAGTCCCGCAAAAAAGAACCCTAAGCATAATAAGCTGCCTGGCGTTCCCCAAGTAATTTGATCTAGCATTTTTTATCCCCTCCCGTTTATCATTATATAGAATTTATTGGAAATTACCAATAAATTCTTTTTTAAGGGTTACTGATGAGTCTTCCTACCTTATACGAGAAGAATATATTTGAAAAGAATTCTTCGCTCTATATTTTTATATTATTATTATAATACGTTTTTGTTCTTATGATATAGTAACAACAAAGGGGGCTTAAAAATGGAAATTATTCACGAAAGAGCAAAGTTGCGGTTAATGGATAATACTGATGTCGAAACTTTGTTTTCGATTGTAGAAGGAAATCGGGATATTTGGGCGTATTTAATCTCTAAAATGGATAGTGTGCAAGATATGCAACAATACGTTCAAAAAGCGATAAAGGGTTACGGAAGAGGTACTCAAATACCTTTCATAGTCGTAGATCAACAGTCGAATAAGATTGTAGGAAGTACACGTTTATATAATATTTCAGTAGAAGATAAGACAGTTGAGTTAGGGCAAACGTGGTATCATCCGAGTGTACAACGTACGAGTATAAATACAGAGTGTAAGTATATGCTTCTCCAGTATGCTTTTGAAAAACTGCATATGCTGAGAGTGCAAATTAAGACGGATGCAAGAAATGAAAAAGCACAACGAGCAATTGAAAGATTAGGCGCAGTAAAAGAAGGTGTGCTTAGAAATGAAAGAAAATTACCGAATGGTTATGTGAGAGATGCGGTGGTGTACAGTATTATCTCGAGTGAATGGCCAGGCGTAAAAGAACAATTGTTAGAAAAATTAGAGTTATATAAAGAAAAGTTATAATTCGTGTTTTGAAAGGTATATTGTTCGTGAGACATGAAAAATATACCTTTTTTCTTACAAAATGCTACTTTATTTTAATTCCTTTTGTTTCATCGTTCCCTTCTGAGAAAAAATTCGTTACAATGTAGTTGTATGGTAATAAACTTATGAATTTAAAAAATGTAATGAAAACCGCAAATGAAAATGAATTGATAATCCTCAATTTTAAATGAAAACCCTTTTATACATAAATAACAAGTAAAGTTCCTTCTTTTAAATAAACTCAAACAAAACGATTTGATATAAATGTTTTTTATAGAAGTATGGATGATGTACGGAGGCAATTACAAATGAAAGAAAATAAGAAGAGTAAGAAAAGACGAATCTTTCAAGTATTTTTACTAATGATTTGTTCTGCTATTTTATATGTAAGTTATGCAGCTTACGATATTTGGAGTTATCGTTTTAAAGCAAATGATGACGTGAAAACGGATGCTGGTATCGTACTAGGAGCAGCTTCGTGGAACGGAAAACCATCTCCTGTATTTAAAGAAAGAATTAATCATGCGATTTCTTTATATAAGAATGGAAATATCAAAAAGATTATTTTTACAGGTGGTACAAAGTTCGAGGCAGAACTTGAGGAAGCACGTACTGCAAGAGTATATGCAATGAAACAAGGTGTAAAAGAGGAAGATATTTTAATTGAAACTAAATCCCTTTTCACTGAAGAAAATTTAAAAAATGCGAAGCAAGTTGGAATAGAGAACGGAATACGCACATACACGATTGTAAGTGATCCACTTCATATGAAACGCGCAATGAGAATTGCAAAACATATTAATATTGAAGCGTATGCTTCACCAACGCCGACATCAGCATATAAAACGTTAGACACAGAAATTCCATTCTTCTTTAAAGAATTATTCTCGTATATTGGATATGTAACCTCTTTGCCATTAAAGGCATTGAAAGGAGATTAACATAAGAAAAGAACCTATCCTTAAATAGGAACTTTTCTTATTAGTCAAAAACATTGTATTTTTATCGGAATAGTGAAACAATAGAGAGGTAGCTTCATATAATCATAATGAAAAAGTGAGCGGTTGATGAATCGAACATAAAGGAGATTATAGTATGGCACTCTCATTTGTTGAAACAGAAGAACAATCTTTCATTATTGCACAAATAAATAAATTGATTCCGAAGTTCATGGAAAGGGAGCATCAGCTAAGTGAATTGGGATCATTTCCGTATGAAAATATAAATGATTTGAAAGATATCGGATATACGAAATTAACGTTACCGAAGGAATTTGGTGGTAGTGCGATTTCTTTATATGACTTTGTTTTATTTCAAGAGAAAATCGCGGAAGGCTGCGGAGCTACTGCATTATCGATTGGCTGGCATCTTGGCATTGTGAAAGAGCTAGCGGAAAATCGCTCTTGGAATGATGAGATGTTCAAATGGTTTTGCGAAGAAGTACGTAATGGTGCGCTCTTTAACAGGGCAGCAACAGAACCGAAAACAGGGAGTCCGACGCGTGGCGGCAAACCAGAAACAATAGCGGTTCAACAAGGCGAGAAGTGGGTTATAAATGGAAGAAAAACTTTTACAACGATGGCACCAGTACTTGATTATTTTATTATTTCAGCAAGTATGGAAGGCCAAGAAGAAGTTGGTGAGTTTGTTATTCCAAGAAATACACCCGGTGTATCTATTGAAGAAACGTGGGATAGCGTTGCAATGCGAGGGACTGCTAGCCACGACCTTGTCTTACAAAATGTAGAGATAGAAAGTCGCTTTTTTACAGATATAAAAGGCGGGAAAGTAAAACAAAAGGGTGTTGGCTGGTTGCTACATATACCAGCATGTTATTTAGGAATTGCACAATCAGCAAGAAATTATGCAGTTCAATTTGCGGAATCATACAAGCCAAACAGTTTAAACCATTCTATTAGTTTATTGCCGAATGTTAGAAGATTAGTTGGAGAATTAGAACTCGAGCTTATGCAAGCTCGCGTCTTTTTATATCAAATTGCGAAAAAGTACGATGAGGCAGAAGATAAACTATCACTGCAAGCAGAATTAGCAGCCGTGAAATATGCTGTAACAAATGCGGCGATATCTATAGTGGATAAATCGATGCGCATCGTAGGAGCAAAAAGTTTATCAGAAAAAAATCCGCTCCATCGTTACTATTTAAACGTCAGAGCAGGACTGCATAATCCACCGATGGATGATGCAACATTGTCTATGCTGGCGGATGCGGCGTTTCGGTCGTAGTTTTTAAATTTTACATTTTATTGTTTATGGATATTATAGTTGTTTTGAAAGCACGGGTTTGATTAGTAATCAAACCCGTGCTTTTTATGTGAATGAAGTACTTAGTTGAGATGTAGGTTTTTAATATAAATGATTATCATGGTTTTGTGATTGTTTCTTGTTGAAAAATTCTTATTGTAATGCCAGTTTGGAGGCTGTATAAACATTTTTCGTATTTAATCCCAAATTAATGGTCTTTCTAAGTTTACCATTCGTAAATATTGTAAAAATTGACCTGCATGGACCGCATCATGATAGGCAATTCGTAATAGCATATCGCCTAAATATCGTTGATAGCCAACATCGCTTCTATCAATAAGTCTTGAATCTAGATCGGCTATGCTTATTGATTGAACATATTCTATGAAGTCAGTAAAGTATGATTGTGCCAATTCAATTTCTTTTTTTACACAAGTAATCGGCTCGTCATCATACGGGATACGTATGTCGTTTATTGAACCGTTGTTTTTTATAATCATATGGTAGTAAAAAGTTGAACTCCATACATGACGAATCATCTCACCAAAAGACATAGCCTCAGGATCAGGCTTCCAATTAAGAAAATTATTAGGAAGAGAATTCCATAATTTTTCTGAGCGCCTTCTCGTTTCTTTCAAATTTAATATACTAAGATCAATTGCATTCATAATACATTCTCCTTTACTATTAAACTTAAAATAATTGTATCAATTTAATAGTTAGGGTATCATCGAAATATGAATGTATATCCGAATATCTCATATATAGCTAAACTAATTGCTGAACCTACAAGAGCAATCATATTAGATTGTCTAATGAATAATCAGGCACTACCTGCTAGTGAATTGGCTTATATGGCAAAAGTGTCACATCCAACAATTAGTTCGCATCTTTCTAAATTAGTAGAAGGGAATTTACTTACAGTTGAACAACATGGTAGACATCGTTACTATCGACTTGCTAATCAAGAAGTTGCAGAAGTGCTTGAAAAGTTAGGGACAATCGCACCAACAGTTCAAGTTCGTTCTTTAAAACAATCAGGTCAACTAAAACAAATTCGTTATGCTCGAACTTGTTATGATCATCTTGCAGGCAAACTCGGTGTAGAGATAACTGAAAAATTACTAGATAGGCAATTTATAATTTTAGAGGATGGAGAATACATTGTAACGGAACAAGGTAAGCAATGGTTTCTGAATTTTGGAATAAATGTTGATGAGGCAGATACAAAAAGGAGGGTATTTGCAAAACCTTGCCTTGATTGGAGTGAACGACGCTACCATATTGCCGGTTGGTTAGGATCTGCAATAGCAAAACTATTTTTTGAACAGGAATGGATTACAAAAACGGATAAGAATCGGGCTGTCCATCTTACAAAGAAAGGTGTAAAGTTATTGGAAGATCAATTAGGCATTGATATGAAAACTGAGGAAAGGAAAGCTTGAAATTAGAAAAGTCCGTCAAAATGACGGGTTTTTTCATTATGGTAGGAGTGTACATGAATAATAGGATGTTACCAATAATTGTTGCCAATAAAAAAATCTTTCTTTTCATTCTTCTTTTTTAAGTTTTAAAGGAGAAAGCTAGGCTTCTTATTTTTACTAATGTTATAATAAGAAAAAAGCACGAAAAGAGGTCATCTCATGCTAGAGGTTATTGCAACATGTTTAGAAGATGTAAAACGAATTGAAAGCGCTGGCGGGAAGCGGATTGAATTAATTTCATCTTATACAGAAGGTGGTTTAACACCGAGTTATGCTTTTATAAAAAAAGCGGTAGAAGCGGTAAGTATACCAATTCATGTTATGATTCGTCCGCATGCGAAGTCTTTTACATATACGGAAGAAGAAATTGAAATGATGAAAGAAGATATTATAGTTGCACAGAAGTTAGGAGCAGCTGGTGTAGTATTAGGCGTATTAAATGAACGAAATGAAGTGGATGAAGAGAAATTAGCGGACTTACTATCTGTTGTAGATGGAATAAATGTAACGTACCACCGTGCGATAGATGATATAGAAAATCCAGTAGAAGCGATGAGAACTTTAAAGAAGTTTCATAAAGTGACTCACGTTTTAACTTCAGGTGGACAAGGAAATATAGTAGAGAATATTCCGGTGCTTACAGAAATGCAAAAGGTAAGCGATGGTCAAATTCAGCTTGTAGCTGGAGCTGGCGTGACGAAAGAAAATATAAAGCGATTGCTAGATGAAACTGGAATTACGCAGGCGCACGTCGGTACAGCGGTAAGAGAAGGAAAATCATGTTTTTCTGAAATAGATCCTAATTTAGTACAAGAATTAGTTGAAATAATAAAATAAGTGCTTAAGAAAGAGGAGAAACGATGAAGGAAAATACGAAGAAAGAATTATTCTCATGGGCTAAAACGATAGGGTTTACCCTTGTATTAATTGCTATTATTCGCGGTGTTTTATTTACACCTTCTTTAGTACAAGGTGAATCGATGATGCCCACTTTAGAAAATAACGAACGAGTTCTCGTGAATAAGATTGGTTATAGTATAAGTGGATTAGATCGCTTTGATATTATCGTCTTCCACGGAAAAGAAGGTTACGATTTAGTAAAACGAGTAATTGGTTTGCCAGGCGATACAGTTGAGTATAAAAATGATGTTTTATATGTAAACGGAAAAGCGATGGAAGAACCATATTTAAAACAGTTTAAAGAAAAAGCAGTAGGCCGTGTATTAACTCCAGACTTTACGTTAGAACAAATCACAGGGAAAACGAAAGTGCCAGAAGGCCAAGTATTTGTTTTAGGGGATAATCGTGAAGTTTCTAAGGATGGTCGCATGTTTGGCTTTATTTCAGAAGATGAAATTGTTGGAAAAGGACAAGCTGTTTTCTGGCCGTTGAAACAAGTAAGAGCGTTATAAAGTGTAGTGAAGTATGGGAGAGATATTCTTCCATGCTTTTTTATTTGCTTAAAATCTATTGATTGAATTGAAAGAATATTTTATAATTTTAAATTATATGTTTGTTTCGAAAAACGGAATTTAAGTTCCGTTTTTCGGAACGAAAGGGAGATAGAATGAGTATAAATAAAACGGCAGTTAAGACAATGGATATTTTAGAGTTGTTTTATGAGCATGAAGAGCTAAGTTTAACTGAGATGGTTCAGCTTACAAATATGCCGAAAACATCTGTTTATCGTTTAATTGGCTCGTTAGAAGAGATGGCGTTTTTACAAAAAAACGAAAAGGGGAAATATCGTTTAGGGGTCGTATTTTTACGGTTCGGTCAACTTGTTTCACACCGATTATCAGTAAGAAATATAGCAATTCCTTATATGAAAGAACTTAGAGATAGTTTAGGACAGGCAGTTAATTTAATAATTCAAGATGGTAATGACGCAATTTATGTTGAAAAGATGGAAGGTGTTCAGCCAGTACGCGTGTATACGGCAGTTGGAAGAAGAGCACCGCTTTATGCTGGTGCATGTCCAAGAATTTTACTATCGTATTTCTCTGAGGAAGAGAAACGGAGATACATAGAGGAAGTGGATTTAAAACAGTTTGCAGATGGAACAATCGTGGATAAGGAACAATTGTTAGAAGTGTTGCAAATGACAAAAAAGGAAGGCTACACAATTAGTTATTCTGAGTTAGAAAATCATACAGCCGCGATAGCAGCACCCATTTTCGCGAGCGATGGAACGGTTGTAGCAGGCATTAGTATTTCAGGATTAGCAATTGAGTACAGCGAAAGTAACATTTCATATTTTATTGCGAAGGTGAAAGAAACAGCGCATCGCATTTCGAAAGAACTCGGCTTTTTGGCATAGAAAGAGGGAGTAGGATGAAATTTTCTGCGTTAGGGGATCAAGCAATTATTGTTACATTTGGTGAAGCAATTAAGATGGATATATATGAGAAAGTACAGCGGTTATTTCAAGCACTGCAGCAACATCCGTTTGCAGGAATGATTGAGTGTGTTCCATCGTTTACTTCATTAGCTGTTTACTACAATGTATACGAAGTATGGAAGAGAAATGAGAGAAGTGAAAGGTCATATGATTACGTTCGCCAGTATATAAAGGAGCTGTGTGATTCTTATAAAGAAGAAGTAAAACAGGATGTGAAACATATTTCTATACCAGTGTGCTACGGGGAAGAATATGGACCTGATTTAGAAGAGGTCGCGCATTATCACGGTTTACAAGTAGAAGATGTGATTCGAATACATAGTGAAACTACATATTTTGTATATATGCTTGGTTTTACACCAGGGTTCCCGTATTTAGGAGGATTATCAAAAGAATTAGAAACACCTAGAAAAGAAACACCACGGTTACAAATCTCTCCTGGTTCAGTAGGTATTGGGGGAAATCAAACAGGTATATATCCGCTTGAAACACCGGGAGGATGGAATATTATCGGCCGAACTCCTATTTCATTATTTAATCCGGAAGAAGAAATACCAACATATATTCAAAGTGGTATGTATTTACGATTTATTCCAATAACGAAGGAAGAGTACGTATCACTTGAGGGGGTTAAAGAATGGATGTAGAAGTTTTGCATGCGGGAATGTTTACAACAGTCCAAGATTTAGGGCGATCTCATTATCAACAATACGGTGTGCCAGTTGGCGGGGCGATGGATCAAAGTGCACTTCGGATGATCAATATGTTAGTTGGTAATGAAGAGAATGAAGCGGGACTCGAAATGACGATTATGGGACCTAAATTGTTAATAAAGAAAACGACTTTACTTGCGATTGGCGGAGCAGACATGGAACCGTTGTTAAATGGAGAACGTATCCCATTATGGCGTCCCATTTTAGCGGAAGAAGGTAGTATGCTTTGTTTTGGAAAAGTGAAAAGTGGTTGTAGAGCGTATGTGACTTTTGCGGGTGGTATACATATTGAGCGTACAATGGGAAGCAAAAGTACGTACATACGTGCTGCGATTGGTGGTATAGAAGGAAGAATGCTGAAAAAAGGAGATTGTTTTCAAATTGGTACGTACTCAGAAATGGCGAATCGTTTCATTCAAGACTTACAAAAAGATGAGCGAATAAAAACGAAATGGGTAATTAGCAACAGCGTACTACCAAAGTATAAGAAACATCCTAAGCTTCGTGTCATAGCTGACTTTGAATACGATCAATTTACAGAAGAAAGTAGAAAGGCATTTTTTACGAAAGAGTATAAGGTATCTAATTATGCTGACCGTATGGGCTATAGGGTTGAGGGAGAAGTTTTAAATAGGATTGAAGAAAAAGAGATTTTATCGAGTCCTGTTACATTTGGAACCATTCAAGTTCCTAATGGCGGACAGCCGATTATATTAATGGCAGATAGGCAAACGACAGGTGGCTATCCGAGAATGGGAAATATCATTTCAGTAGATTTACCTCTTCTTGCCCAGCTAAAGCCGGGGGACTATGTTTCTTTTGAGAAAATTACGCTTGAAGAAGCGGAACAATTGTACATAGAACAAGAAGTAAATATGAATCTATTAAAGAAATTCATCGCTTTACGAAGCTGGAATTAGGAGGAATACATTGTGACTACAATCGATTTAAACTGTGATTTAGGAGAAAGTTTTGGAGCTTATAAAATGGGGAATGATGATGAAATTCTTCCGTTCGTTTCCTCTATAAACGTTGCTTGCGGTTTTCATGCGGGTGATCCGTCTATTATGCGTCAAACTGTTGAAAAAGCTTTGGAGTATAACGTAGCAATAGGGGCGCATCCTGGATTTCCTGATTTAATTGGATTTGGTAGAAGAAACATGAATGTTTCAGCAAGTGAAGTATACGATTATGTTTTATATCAAATCGGCGCATTAGACGGGTT
Source organism: Bacillus cereus group sp. BceL291 (assembly GCF_051776705.1). NCBI lineage: Bacteria > Bacillati > Bacillota > Bacilli > Caryophanales > Bacillaceae > Bacillus > Bacillus cereus group sp. BceL291. Next base: position 14,091 of record NZ_JBPWAP010000020.1, read on the forward strand.
TGTAAAAGTGGCTGGCGGGAAGATGCATCATGTAAAGCCGCACGGTGCCTTATATAATATGGCGGCGTCTAATCCGGAAATTGCAGATGCAATCGCAAAGGCAATTTATCATATAAATCCAAGTCTATTACTTTACGGATTAGCAAATAGCGAGGCGTTTATACAGGCTGCAGAAAAATACAATGTAACTCTCGTACAAGAGGCTTTTGCGGATCGTACGTATAAGCAAGATGGTACATTAACGAGCCGTACAGAAGAAAATGCGCTTATAAAAGATGAAGACGAAGCGATAAAGCAAGTACTTCAAATGGTGAAAGAAGGCCATGTAAATTCGATCAATGGAGAGAAAGTAGCAGTTCAGGCGCAAACGATTTGTTTACACGGTGATGGGGAAAAAGCAGTGCAATTTGCAGAAAGAATATACAGAACATTCGGACATGATGGTATTTCTATATGTGCACCGAAATAAAAAATGAGGGGAAGTGTTGGAATTGGTGAAATTAATCGGGATATTATTAGTGGCAGTGGGCTTTTTATTTAGATTAAATACACTTTTAGTAGTTATGGTTGCAGGTATTGTTACTGGTATGGTTTCAGGATTAAGTTTTTATGATGTGATCAGCATGTTCGGTAAATTTTTCATAGAAAATAGATATATATCTATGCCAATTATATTAACTTTACCGGTAATCGGAATTTTAGAGCGTTACGGTTTAAAAGAAAGAGCCGAAGCACTTATAACGAAATCAAAAGGAGCAACAACTGGAAGGGTATTAATGTCATATTTTACGATAAGAGAATCATCAGCAGCACTAGGGCTTAATATTGGTGGGCATGCGCAAACAGTAAGGCCGCTCGTTGCACCGATGGCAGAAGGGGCTGCGCAAGGTAAATACGGTAAACTTCCTGAAAAATTAAGAGAAAAGATTAAAGCAAACGCAGCTGCTGCGGAAAATACAGCTTGGTTTTTCGGAGAAGATATTTTCATCGCAACTGGTGCTATTTTATTAATGAAAGGATTCTTCGATTCAGTAGGTATGCATGTCGGTGTATGGGATATGGCACTTTGGGGCATTCCGACAGCAATATCTGCACTTATTGTAAGCTGGATTAGATTTAGAAGGTTTGATAAATATATAGAGAAAACAATGAAGGCAGAAGGAAAAGAAGAGAAGGAGGCAATCTAATATGAACATCATCACAATGGATACAATCTATTATGTATTAGGGATAATTGTTGCTTTTATCGCTGTTCGTATCGCATTCGATCGTGAACATCCAAACAGATTCGGTTCTAGTTTATTTTGGGCATTGTTTGCAGTTACATTTTTATTTGGAAATGTAATTCCTTCGTTTTACGTTGGCTGTATCGTGCTCGCTATGGTCGTTTTAGCCTCGCTAAATAAAGTGACAAAATCAGAGGAAAAAGAAGTTCCAGTACAAGAACGTGTAAAACATGCTGAGAAATTAAAAAATAAAATTTTTATGCCTGCACTATTAATTCCTATTTTTACAATTATCGGTACGTTGACGTTAGGGAAAATTAAATGGGGAAATGTCTCTCTTGTTGATCCAGATAAAGTAACTTTAGTTGCATTAGCGCTTGGTGCATTACTCGCATTTGTCGCGGCGATGCGTATTACAAAATCGAAAATAACAACGCCTGTTCAAGAAGGAAGCAGACTATTACAAGCTGTCGGCTGGGCTGTTATTTTACCACAAATGTTAGCGGCACTTGGCGGTATTTTCGCGAAGTCGGGCGTTGGACAAGTCGTTTCTGATTTAGTCGGACAAGTGTTACCGACAGAGTATCCGTTCGTTGCTGTTATGGCGTACTGTTTAGGCATGATGCTATTTACAGTCGTAATGGGAAATGCATTCGCAGCGTTTGCTGTTATTACTGGCGGAATTGGCTTACCTTTAATAGTTCAAATGCACGGCGGAAACCCAGCAATTATGGCAGCACTCGGTATGTTTGCTGGATATTGCGGAACACTGCTTACGCCAATGGCAGCAAACTTTAATATCGTACCTGCGATGCTTTTAGAGCTAAAGGATAAAAATGCGGTTATTAAAGCGCAAGTACCAATTGCTCTTTCAATTTTTATCATAAATATGTTTATTATGTACGGCCTTGTATATCGTTTTTAATTAGGAGGATAAAACTATGAAAACAGTATTATTAACAGGGTTTGATCCGTTTGGCGGAGAAAATATCAATCCAGCTTGGGAAGTAGCAAAAGGTTTGCATGAAAAAACAATTGGAGAATACAAGATAATAAGCAAACAAATACCAACTGTATTTCATAAATCAATAAGCGTATTAAAAGAGTATATAGAAGAACTAGGGCCGGAAATTACTATATGTATCGGACAAGCTGGGGGCAGACCAGATATTACGATAGAACGTGTCGCAATTAATATTGATGATGCAAGAATTGCTGATAATGAAGGGAATCAGCCAGTAGATGTACCGGTTGTAGAAGAAGGAGCGATTGCGTATTGGTCTACACTTCCGATGAAAGCAATCGTAAAAAAACTTCGCGAAGAGGGCATACCGTCATCTGTTTCACAGACGGCAGGCACATTCGTTTGTAATCACTTATTCTATGGACTTATGCATGAACTAGAGAAACATGATAAGAAAATAAAAGGCGGATTCATTCATATTCCGTTTTTACCAGAACAAGCGAGTAACTATCCAGGGCAACCGAGTATGTCACTTTCTACTATTCGTAAAGGGATAGAATTGGCAATCGAAGTAACGATGACAGTTGAAGTAGATATTGTAGAGGTTGGCGGCGCAACGCATTAAGTAAAATGAATTGTACAACACCTCCTGTAAACAACTGGTATAATAAGAATAGGAAAATACATAGAGGTGATTTTTGTGCAACAATTTGAAGAGGTACGTTCAATTTTAGAAAAAGAGAAGAAAATTACAGTATTAACAGGCGCTGGTGCAAGTACGGAAAGTGGTATCCCAGATTTTCGTTCAGCAAATGGATTGTATGCTGATGCGAATGTGGAGATGTACTTATCAAGAGGGTACTATAACCGAAGTCCGAAAGAATTTTGGAAGCATTATAAAGAAATCTTTCAAATTAATACGTTCCATCAATATAAACCAAATCGTGGACATCGTTTTTTAGCTGAGCTAGAAGAACAAGGGAAAGATATTACGATTTTAACGCAAAATATTGACGGTTTACATCAATTAGGTGGTAGTAAACATGTCATTGATTTACATGGAACGCTTCAAACAGCACATTGTCCGAAGTGTAAAGCGGGATATGATTTACAGTATATGATTGATCATGAAGTGCCACGCTGCGAGAAGTGTAATTTCATTTTAAACCCAGACGTTGTGTTATACGGAGATACATTGCCACAATATCAAAATGCGATAACACGTTTATATGAAACAGATGTACTTATCGTTTTAGGAACGTCATTAAAAGTACAACCTGTCGCTTCATTCCCGGAAATCGCAAAGAGAGAAGTAGGGGCAACAACTATTTTAGTAAATGAAGAGTTAACAGGACAAGAATATAACTTTGACTTTGTTTTTCAAAATAAGATTGGTGAGTTTGTTGAAGGGTTATCTTCAATGAAATAAGTTAACGAAAAAACTGAGGTATCTACCTCAGTTTTTTATTTGGGTAATCGCTGTATTAAGCAACATGAAAACAGGTCGATAATGTAGTAACCACATCTCTATAATTTATAAAAAAGGTTTTAGTCGGCAAAATAGCAGAATAGGAAGAAATGTTTTCTTTAACCAATAAACAATCGTCATAAAGTAAGCTAATATGTAGCTGTTGTAAAGGTTCTATTTCGTTTTGCTTTAAGTATAAAACTAAATCGTTAAAAAGTTGTTGCCCATATTCATCTACAGAACGTTCTAATGAAAGTTGACCTACTATGCTAGTCCACCATACTTGAAAACTACATACTAATTCTTTAAAAGAGTCTTCATTACATAATTGGGTGTTAAAAAGCTTCTCATAGAAGATATGGTTTTCTTCATGAAAAATTTGTAAATCATATCTGTCGTTAGCAGTTTGCTTACGAAGAGTCAGCCATAATTCTTTGAAATTTGTTTTAAAGTCAGTGGAGAAATGTAATGTTTTTGTTATGTAAGGAAAACGAAAATTTTCTTTTTTTCCTTTTTGATTGAGATAAATATTTTGAATGTAGATCATAAAGTTTAAACAATGTGGCGTTTTAGTATGTATGATAAACGAATCTGTCATTTTCGTTCTCTCCTTAAGTAATGTCTTTTATGAATTTATTTCTTTAGTATACAAAGAAATGTAAACTAATGGTATAAAAATAAATTTGCTCCATTTTTCTTTTAGAATAATATTCATTTTATTGTGCATTAAGGGAATGGTAATAAATAGGGTATAAAAATAAAAAACTGAAAATTAAATCTTTTATTTCTTTTATAATTAATATAAAATTCTATATATATCATATAAATAAATTTGATACATAATGACTTTGCGTAGAAATGTTAATAGAATGAAGCGAGGGAGCGAAATGAGACAGAAAAAGGAGCAGAAAAAACTATCGAAAAAGAAAAAGACTCATATTCCATTTCGGTTAAATGTACTATTTTTTATTGTCTTTCTTTTATTTTCAGCTATTATAATTCAATTAGGTAAAGTACAAATCATTGATGGAGAAACGTATAGAAATGAAGTAAATAAAAAGGAAGATGTAACGGTAAGCACTCCCGTTCCTAGAGGGAAAATGTTTGATCGGCAAGGTCACGTTATTGTAAATAATAAACCATTGCGAACCGTTACATATACGAAAATGAGAGGAGTAGACTCGAAAGAAGTTTTACAAGTAGCAAGAGGTTTAGCTAAGCTAATTGAAATGTCGCAAGAGGACATAGACAAGTTAACAGAAACAGATAAAAAGGATTTTTGGATGCAGTTAAATGAAAAGCGGGCAGCAGCGAAAGTAACGAAAGAAGATGAGAGTAAATTTAGAAAGCAGGAGATAGAAGGGAAAGAATTAGATAAAAAAGTTGAAGAGTTACGTAGGGAAAGAATTACACAAGAAGAATTAAGTGAACTTTCAAAAGAAGACCTAGAAGTACTAGCCATTAAAAGCAAAATGAATGCGGGATATAAAATGACGCCGCAAATCGTTAAAAAAGATGTAAGTCAAAATGAATATGCTGTCGTTAGTGAAAGGTTGGCAAGTTTACCGGGGGTAGATACAACAGTAGATTGGGAACGTGAATACCCAAATGATAAAATACTGCGCTCTATACTAGGTAGCGTTTCTAATGAAAATGAAGGGTTGCCAAGAGAACAATTAGATTATTATTTAGTTCGTGATTATAATCGAAACGACCGTATTGGTAAAAGTTACATCGAAAAACAATACGAAGATGCACTACACGGAACGAAAGAACAGTCTAAAAATATTATGGATAAAGCAGGGAAGATTGTTCGCACAGAAAAAGTGACTGAAGGAAAAAGTGGAAATAACTTGATGTTAACAGTCGATATGGATTTACAGAAAAGAGTAGAGGGAAGTCTTGAAAAGAATTTACGAGCCTTTCATGCTGCAGAGCCGATGATGGATCGTGCGTTCGTAGTAATGATGAATCCGAAAAACGGTCAAATTTTATCAATGGCAGGAAAGAAAATTGTAAATAAAGATGGCGGTATGCAAATAGAAGATTATGCATTAGGAACGATGACAAGTTCTTATGAGTTAGGGTCAACTGTAAAAGGTGCTACTTTATTAACTGGATATCAAACAGAAGCGATTAAGCCGTATACACATTTCTTTGATGCACCAATGTATTTTAAAGGAAGTTCTAAGCCGAAGAAATCGTGGAAAGAATTTGGGGATATTGATGATTTAAGAGCTTTGCAAGTGTCATCGAACGTTTATATGTTTAATACGGCTTTAAAAATGGCAGGCATTAATTATGTCCCAAACAATCCATTAGATATTAAACAAGAAACATTTAATAAAATGCGCTACTATTTTAGACAATTTGGCCTAGGTGTGTCGACTGGTATTGACTTGCCAAATGAATCAATTGGTCAAGTAGGTAGAACTGATAACATACCTGGATTTTTACTTGATTACGCGATTGGACAGTATGATACATATACGCCGCTTCAGCTTGCGCAATATATTTCAACCATTGCAAATGGCGGTTACCGAATGAAGCCACAAATTGTACAAGAAGTGAGAGAGCAACCGAATAGACCAGAGGATGTAGGAAAAGTCGTTCGGTCGATTGAACCAGTTGTATTAAATAGAGTGGATATGGACACTTCGTACATTAATCATGTAAAAGAAGGATTTAGAAGAGTTTTTCAAGAAGCTGACGGAACAGGTACCGGAACGTTTAAAGGTCTACCATATAAACCAGCGGGAAAAACAGGAACAGCTGAGACAGTATATGGTGGAGAAAGTGATATTGGAAGAGATGAGAACAACAACCGAAAAAAATGTTATAATTTAACTCTTGCCGGTTATGCACCATATGATGCTGATCCGGAAGTAGCTTTTTCAGTTGTTGTACCATGGGTGAATGATGATAAATCAGGAATTAATTCTGCGATTGGTAAAGAGATTTTGGATGCGTATTTTGAATTAAAAACAAATAGATCAAATACAAATTCAATTCCAGTAGAACAACCGAACAAGGCACAGTAAAAATAGTATCACTGCATGGAAACATATTGTGCAGTGATATATTTTTTGAGTTAAAAAGCGCTTTATAAGGTGGGAATGGATATGAAAAAGGAGATTAAGAGAGGCTGGGGAAAGTACATACTATTTATATTGGTGATAGTCATAGGCTACCATTCTTTTACTTTATGTAAGGTGGAAGGGGAATCGATGCAGCCGACTTTATATGAAGAAGACTACGTATTTGTAAATAAAGCAGTAGTACGTCTTTCTAATTTACAACACGGAGAAATTGTCATTATAAAGGAAGCGGATGAATCGAAATATTATGTGAAACGTGTAATAGGGCTTCCTGGTGATGTAATTAACATAACGAACGGAAAGGTATATGTGAACGATAAAAAGCAAGAAGAACCATATACAAACAAAGATTTATTTAACAACACACAAGTGTTTTATAACTTTCAAAAGACAAAAATTCCGCCAAATAAGTTATTTGTAATGGGAGATAACCGCGAAGTAAGTAGAGATAGTCGAAATGGCTTAGGATATATTGAAGAAGATAACATAATTGGCAAGGTGGAATTTGTATATTATCCTTTTTCAAAAATGAAAATAATAGAATAAGTGGGAGAGGAGCAAAACCCCACTTATTAAAGTTTCACTTTATTTTCTTTAAAAAACCTTTTGGATTAAATGATATGAAAAATTTATGTTTAGACTCGTCGATACTTGAAAATAAGCCAAATAACTCATGTGGAAAATGAAAGGAAATGATCGTATGTACAAATACACAATTTGCTTTATTAGAAAAAGCGATAAAATACTGCTATTAAATAGAAATAAAAAGCCGAATATGGGGATGTGGAATGGTGTTGGAGGAAAAATAGAAGATAATGAAACGCCATACGAAGGAATAATTAGAGAAACATTTGAGGAAACGGGCATAGAACTTTCAAGTGTAACGTATAAAGGGACTGTTGGTTTTAAAGGTAAAGATGAGCCCCAGGCTAGTGAAGGAATGTATGTGTTCGTTGCTGATTTGCCAGATGGAATGCAAATGAATACACCATTACGTACGGCTGAAGGTCTATTAGAATGGAAAGAAATTGATTGGATATTAGATGGTGATAATAGAGGAGTAGTTAGCAATTTACCAAAATACTTACCGACAGTATTAACAGAAGAAAATAAGTTAGAACATATGTTTACGTATGATAACCGGAATATTATTCATTACACAACTGCATGTTTGACAGAAGATGATGCGAACAAGCGATATGAAAAACAACTCATTTCTCAATAGAAGAGGAAAGTGAAAAATCACGTTTTTGCTCTCATCATATATGCGAGGTGATTATATGTTTCAGAAATACAATTCATTGGTCATAATTGTAATATGCATGATATAACTTTTCTTATTATGAAAGAGTAGAGAACATATGTAAACGGAGCAAAAAGGAGGTGGCTTTGCCACCTCTTTTTGTTAGCTACAAATCGCCTTAATCATAAAACGATGTTGCTTCACATCAAAATAACCTTTTTGTAAGATGATTTCATGTATACGATATAATTCCTCACAATACCTTTCAACAGTAAAATCAGGAATTTGCCACGGAATCGCTTTTAAATAATAGACGATAGCGCCAATGTCATAAAAGCGTTGGAAAGGGAATTCCTCTTTTGCATCTAAGATAGTAAATCCATTTTGCTTTAACTCACTGCATGCGGTTTCGAGAGACCAACTTGCAAATTCGCTATTTAGTGGTGAGCCAAACTGCTCATTAAGTTCCGCGCAATCAAGACCGCCAACTTGTTGTGTAAGAAAAACGCCACTTGGAGAAAGAATTCTGTTTACCTCAGAAGCAGCATACGATTCATGTTGATTTATAATTAAATTAAATTGACCATCTTGAAATGGCAAAGCAGTATCATCGGTCACTTCTACAACGGCAACCCCTAAAGGCTCTAATTTCTTTCGAGCAATTGGCACATTTGGAGCGTAGCCCTCAGTAGCGAATATAGTTGACGGGAACGGTTGTAAGATAGATAAAAACTCTCCGCCGCCAGTACCCATATCGAGCATTGATTCTGCACGTTGCATAAGCTGAAAAGCAGTACTGCCGTATGACCACGATAAAGGCTCGCTCTTCATTCGACCTGTTTCTGAAATGAAAGAAAAATCCCAGCCGCTAAAATGTGTATTTGCACTTTCTAATAAAGTTAAAAATAATGGATCACGTTTCATAATTATGTCCTCCTATTTTTTTAATGGATGATATGATGAGAAAAGAAAAAGGGAGGACCTCTTATTAAAGTGGAACGGTTTTATGTTTCGTGTTCGAATAGATTCATATCAATTCGCTCCTTGTGAGAATGGTAATTTATATATTCGGGATAACCGAGTGGAAATCCTTTGAAATTATAGGATAAGGTAGTTGTTTAATGAAAGATTGGATGGAGTGTACAGAAAAAGGGTGCACTCAAACTTTAGAAAAGGTATTTAGTAAACTTAAATTTCCGCCCAGCCCTTTTATGAGATATGTGATATTTCTCACTACTATTAATTAACAATAAAGTCGTGCTGTTTATAAAAGAAGTGACGTTTTTGTATCCCTTTGGATTTACTTAACTATGGGATAAGAAAAGAAGTAGACATATAAACTGAATATAAAAACGTTTTAATTCTTTGAAAACATTCCGTAATTAAGTATTTATATATATGGATTATTTGTTTGTATGAAAAGAGGAATAAGATGTTTATACAAAAGTATAAGGGTTTGATGCTAGGGATAGTTGGTGCTGTATTAGGAGTAATATCCTTTGTTTATTTTAAAGATTTAGATTATATATAAGATGGGCCTTAAGTTATTATCTGTAACATTAATCATTATAGGTCGGGTTATTGCCTGTGATTCGACCCGTTTCAATAAAAAAGAGAATAATAGTGTATAAGATTATTATTATATAAATTTAGCTTGTTGAGCATGGGGAATACTAATCTTACAAAATTGTAAGATTAGAAGTCACATAGTTAGATAGAAGTCATTAACTTATGAAAAAAACTCATCTATAATCCAGATATAAATCATTTACTAAAGGAGTATTCTAATGAAAAAAATTATAAGTTATACGGTTGTTATTGCTATTTTTATAGGAATAGGATTAGGAGTAAAACGTTATGTGCAAGGTCCAGGACAACCAGTCGATGGGATTCTAGTTAGTGGTACTGCAACTGACGTAGAAAAAGTTAAACAAGAGTTTAAAGATGACACTAAACAATCAATAGACTATAAGGTAAAGTACGTCACAACAACAAAAAGGATTCCATTATCAGAAGAAGATAAGAAACAAAATGATACAAATGAAGAATTTGAAATCAACACTACAGAATATACAGTTATTAATAGTTCTACCGCGGTAAAATTATTTAATAAGGGACTTCTAAGAGCTAGAAAAGATCCAAATTCAGCATCTATTATTTCTGAGAGGGTGAAAGATAAAAATAAAGTATCTAGTGATCAGAATCTATTATTTTCTTATGCGGGTGATAATTCTACGGTTGATAATTTTGAAAATAACCAGTTGAATTTGAACGGTAAGATAGTACCTGCTCAGTATGTTAAACAGCAAATTTGGATTGGGTATGTTCCAATGAACCTTGTTATTCTAAACGACCAAGAATATAATACAATTTCTGAATCAGAGTCAATAATGAAATTGATTCAATTTCAAAAACGTAATTTTGATTATAAAAACAAAAAAGAAGTAGACAAAGTTTTACAACAGATTGATAAACTCTCTTCGAATAATCAGAATAAAATAAACTTTGTAGAGGTACAAGACTAAATTAAAATGAAAATAAGGTGATATGAATGGAAATCGTAAGAATAGAGGATGTCGTCAAAAGTTATGGTGAAGGCAATAGTAGGGTAGATGCTTTGAAGGGAATAAACCTTACAATACATCAGGGGGAATTTGTTTCAATCGTAGGAGCTTCTGGCTCAGGTAAAAGTACATTGTTGCATATTTTGGGAGGGTTGGACCGTCCGAGTTCAGGACAAGTATTTATTGGAGAGAACAATATTTATAATTATTCAGATAATGAACTTTCGATATTTAGAAGAAGAAAAGTTGGTTTTATATTTCAGTTCTTTAATTTAATTCCTGTATTGAATGTGCAAGAGAATATAGCTTTGCCCACTTTACTAGATAATGAACCTGTAGATAATCCTTATATGGACGAAATTATTGAAATTCTGGGACTTCATGAAAGACGAAATCATTTACCATCTGAATTATCAGGAGGTCAGCAACAACGGGTTTCGATTGGGAGGGCACTTATAAATCGCCCACATTTAATCTTAGCTGATGAACCTACAGGAAATCTTGATACTCAAAATACAAAAGAAGTCATGGATTTATTAAGATTGACAGCAAAAAAATATAATCAAACTATTGTATTGATTACTCACGATTTAAAAATTGCATCAACTTCTGACCGTATTATTACAATTGAAGATGGCCAAATCATTTCCGATCAGTGGCTATCCACGAATAAGCCTAAGACGGGAGGAAACTAATCTTGATTGGTAATTATAAACAATTAAGCAGGAGATACTTAAAGGGAAATAAGAAACGAACAATTTTAACTTTGATTGGAATCGTACTCTCTGTATCGTTAATTTCTACAATCGGCCTATTTATGAACGGTACTCAGATTTCTCAAATCGAGAATACGAAAAAGAGGCAAGGGTATTCTTTTCATGCCGTTGTATTAAATTACGATGAATCGATATTGAAAAAAATTAAATATAACTCGCAAATTGAATCATTTGGTTTAATGTCACAGGGAGAAACAGTCCAAGTTGGAGAGGCTGCTGTACAAATGAATTTTGCTGATGATAACGCCTTGGAATTTTTAAAATACAGTATTATTAAGGGCAGATTGCCATCTAATGATCAAGAAGTTGCTGTTGATCCCTGGGTATTACCTTATATAAAAGAAAATATTCAAATAGGTGATTCATTCGAATTAAATGAAAAAAAATACAAATTGGTTGGTTTTCTAAGTGATAGTACATATACACAGGAAAATAAGGTGGGACGGTTACTAACCTATAAGAGTAAGTTTAGCACTGGTGAAGGAAAAATATTAGTTGGAATTAGCTCAAAAGCAAACTTTAATGAGGTTTTAGAGGGACTCAAGACCATTTCCGGAGAAAATAATATTAATATAAGTAATGAATTAATTCAATTAGAGAAACCAGGTTACAATAATTCGATTATGGCTACGCTAATTATTACAATCAGCATTGTTGTGATAGCGACAATTGTTGTGATTTACAACGCTTTTCAAATCAGTGTCGTAGAACGAACGAGGCAGTTTGGCTTGTTGAGAAGCATTGGTGCAACACGAAAGCAAATTAGACAAATCGTTCTGAGAGAAGCTACTTTTCTGGCTGTTATCGGTATACCAATTGGAATTATATGTAGCCTAATAGCACTTGCCTCTCTGCAGTTCACTTTTTCACTTTTAATGGAAAATAGTAAAGAGGTCTCGATATTCCATATTGATTGGAAGATTTTATTAATCAGTTCGATAATTACCTTCCTTTCTATAATAGCGTCAAGTTTGTACCCAGCTTATTTTGCAGGAAAAATCTCCCCATTATTAGCAATCAGCAGCAGGTTGTCAATTAAAAAGGAACAAATCAAAAAACAAAAGAATTCCATGGTGAAAAAACCTTTATCTATTCCTTTGAGCATGGCTATGAAAAATGTTAAGCGAAATAAAAATCGCTATACCATTACAATCTTATCAATTATTATAAGTAGTGTGTTATTTATTACCTTCTCGTATTTAATGAGTGTTGCATTTGTATCTAAATCTTTTGATAAGTTATCTGTTAAATCGGATATTACAATTAAGATAGAGGATAATAATCCAGATCATTTAGCTGAAAGTGAACAAGTTTTGCATCAATTGAAATCACTTGAAAATATATCTAAAGTATACGAAAAAAAGGAGAATAGCTTTGAAACTAAATTAAAGGATGTAACTCAATCTTCCGCGACAGTAAAGGAAATAGAAAACACGATTGGAAAAAGATATTCCATTACAATCGTAAATAATTATCAAGAAAATAAAACAAAAAAAGAAGAAAAACTTACTTTACAAGTGCTTGCATATGGTTTTATCACAGTCATTTCTTTAATTAGTAGCGTTAATATCCTCAATACTATAACTATAAGTATCATGACTAGACGAAAAGAATTGGCCGCGTTGAAATCCATTGGTATGTCACAAAAGGATTTGAAAAAAATGATTACCTATGAAGCTTTGATTTACGGTTTTTCTGGAAGTTTACAAGGAATCTTTTTTGGCTGTATATTGTCTTATATTATATATTTAGCTATATCTGATATGTTGAAAATGACATGGACGATTCCCTATGAGGCTTGTATCATTACGTTTGTTTCAGCTTTAATAATTAGTTATTTATCAGTCTTAAATCCATTGAAAAAAATTCAACAAGATAATATTATTGATAATATCAGAGAACAATAATATTATAAGCCTGGCTAGATTATAGCCAGGCTATTGTAATTGGAGTATAAGCTAGGGGAAAAAAGGAGAGGGCATACTTGAATAAAAAAATATTACTAGTTGAAGATGATGAAGCTCTTGGCATAGCCATCGAATTTTCATTGAGAAATGAAGGTTATGAGGTGATTAGAGCGTCCAGTGTAAAAGAAGCTAAACACCAGTTTGTTCACAATACATTTGATTTGTCCATCCTTGATATCGGCCTACCAGATGGTAATGGTTATGACTTATGTTTGTATTTTAAAAAGAAAAACGAGAATTCGATTATTATTTTCTTAACTGCACTAGATGAAGAAGCAAATGTGGTAATGGGGCTGGATATAGGCGGTGATGATTATATAACCAAACCTTTTCGGGTTAGGGAACTCATGGCCAGAGTGAAAGTACAATTGCGTAAACAATCGTCGCTAGAAACGCCATCTCAAATTTTAAGATCTGAGAATATAAGAATCGATACGAACCTAGTCAAGGTTTATAAAAATTGTGAAAGTATTACATTGACGAATTTAGAATACAAGCTGCTATTGAATTTCATGAAGAATTCTCACAAAGCATTAAAAAGAGATGAACTCCTACAACAAATAACAGAAGGAGATAATGTTTTTTTTGATGAAAACACGTTATCTGTATACATAAAGCGTTTAAGAGCTAAAGTTGAAGACAATCCTCAAAAACCACAGTTTATCGTTACTGAAAGAGGATATGGTTATCGTTGGAGCAAGGACGTGATTGGGTGAGCAAGATAATGAAAAATACCGAGTTAAAAAGCTATATGACGATACTAGCCGTCCTTTTATTTATATTTGTGATTTACCAATTTATTATTCAACAATTATTTTATGATCATTTGAAAAGAGACTCTATTGCAACATGGGGGGAAATTACAGCTAGGTTGGTAGAGCAGAATCCAGAAAATGAAGCGAAAATTATGAAAGTCTTATCAAGTCATTCGTCTCACTCAAGTAAATATCAGGAAAAAGGGACAGAGATCCTAAAGCAATATGGATTATATGAAGACTTGGATTCAAAATTTTTTCCTCACTTAAATAATCTAATTATTAATCACAATCAATTTATGATGTGGGGATTGATTGCTTTTGGATTTTTACTTTTTGTTGCAAACTACATGCAACAAAAAATTATTTTCAATAAGATTAGCCAGCTTACTAGAGCTGCAAAAAAGATAATCGAGGGAGATTACTCGGTTGTCATCAATGAAAATAAAGAGGGGGATTTCGCGAAACTGGCGATTTCATTTCGTTCAATGAGGGATATCATTAGAAAAAATATGCATGATTTGCTTGAAGAGAAACGGTTTTTAGGAGAAATGTTGCAGGATATATCTCATCAGTTAAAAACGCCGCTTTCAACTATTTCTATCTATAATGAAATGTTGTTAAATGAGAAACTATCCCGAGAGCAACAAGCTCAATTACTACAAAATAATGATATTCAGATTTCTAGAATGAATGTCTTAATTCAGAATTTGTTAAAAGTAGCAAAAATTGATGCAAAAGCGATTTCGTTTGATAAAGAGCCAGGGAATTTAGTAGATACGACTGAGGAAGTACTAAATCGCTTGCAAAGCATGATAAGTGATAAAAATATTTTGATTGATTGGAATGCACCAAGAGAAATAGTCGTTATTCACGACAAATTATGGATGCAGGAAGCTTTGTTAAACCTGTTGAAGAATGCAATCGAACATTCTAAACCCGGTGGTAAAATAATGATTCAGGCCAAAAATTCTCCAATCTATACAGAACTAGTAATCCAAGACTTTGGAGAGGGAATTTCAGCTGAAGAATTACCTCATATTTTTGAACGATTCTATAAATCAAATAGTTCTAAAAAGCACGGATCGACCGGAATTGGATTGGCACTTGTCAAAGCTATTATAGAGGCACATCACGCCTTAATTACAGTTGAAAGTGAAAAAAATGCTTATACAAAATTTACAATTATTTTTATGAAATTTTAATAACAGTTTGGTATATATTTTAATCTT
Organism: Bacillus cereus group sp. BceL291; assembly: GCF_051776705.1. NCBI lineage: Bacteria > Bacillati > Bacillota > Bacilli > Caryophanales > Bacillaceae > Bacillus > Bacillus cereus group sp. BceL291. The sequence continues at coordinate 29,384 of NZ_JBPWAP010000020.1, forward strand.
TTTAATATAAAGGGGTTTTTTTATGTTTAATAGATTGAAGTGTTTTCTTTTATCTGAGAAAGAAATAGTTGATACTGTGAAAAAATACAAGGAGGAAAAAATACACGTTTCCATAATAAAAGATTTTTTAGGGGATTTAATCTTAATAAGAACTTTTACATTTTTAATGTTTGTTCCAGTATCAACTTTTATTTTTTCAGTTATAATTTATGGAGCTGTTTTCTTTTTATCAGGCATTAAGATTACTGTTTGGGGCATCACTATAATGTTATTAGTTCCAATAACATTACTTTTCTATATGAATGTAACTAATACATCAATTATTATTACTGATTTAGTGAGAAAATTTTTATTAACCATAAAATATCTAAATCCATTTTACTCAATCATAAATAAACCTTGGCTCTTTATTTTTGAATTATTAATTGGTTTTTTATATGTATTTCTGCTATCTTTATTTTCTGTTTGGATAGTATTACATTCATTAGAAATAGATTTTTCTGAATTTAGTTCGGAGGACAATCGAAGTTTTCAATTTTCAATTATTATTTTACATACAGCAATTTATTTGTTTATAAGAGTTCATGGCCAGTATTGTAAGACAACTAAGCAAAAAATTAAAAAGCTGAAAATGAAGTTTTATTTATGGTTTTGTTCTATGATTGCAAGTATTGTATATATATTTGAATCACTCTTTAATTATATGAATGGAATCCAAGCGATTTATTTTATTTTTGTTTTAATGATTGCTTTAGAAAGAACAGTGACACATTATAAGAAATTTATAGATTTTTTAGAATGTGAAAATTTGTATGAAAAATATTTTTAGAGAGAAAAGTCTTTTGAAATATAAAAAATTATACCTACTAAATACTGGACGAGTAAAAAAACGCTATTCTTTTTCTAGAATCATAGGAAAGGATAGCGTTTTTGTTTAATATACTCAAAAACAAAAATCTTTTGGTAAAGTACCACTTTTTATTATTGTTCTTAACCCATATTTTATAATCCAAAGTTTAATAGGATGCTGTTTATCACGTAATTGCTGTAACCACTGAAAAACGAGTTCTTTATCTTCTTTCGTAATATCGTTCATATGATTGGCTACAGATTTTTGAACATATTTAGAAGGGTCATTCATTAAAGGTTCAAGAAGCTGTAAATTGTTCTTAAAGTCACCTTTTAGAGCTCCAATTTTTTTAGCCCAAGGAAGCCTTGGTCTTGTACCTTCAGAAACTAATCTTCTAATGTGGCTGTTTTCGTCATGAATCCACTGTTGCAATATGTCTAGTGTGTCTTCATGGTATGTTTGAAGAAAAGGCCGAATGGCATATTCAGCAGTATTCCTTTTCGTTATTTCATACATGTAAATGTGCCTACTTCTGTTGTATTTTCTAGTCCTAATGTTTTTAGTAATATATGTATTGCTTCATTAAAATCTTTTTGTAATGCATTATGTAATTCATCTGCTATTACTTCAATACGCTGCTTTAACTCTAAATTTTCAACTTTACATGTTACAGAAGATACAAAGTTTCTTTTAGAGAAAGTAGGATCGTGTTTACAAATAGAATCAGCCATTTTTTCTGCTAATTCTTCGTTAAATAAAAATTTTAACGGAACATATTTACCCATTTTTTCACCTCAGTGGTCAAATGAAAACAATTTTTATTTTTTAATCGACAATCCATAAACTAAAGTCTCACTCGGAGTCGTAATACTAAAACCTGTCGTCTTATAATCAAGTTTCACCGTATCACCAGTGTAGTCTTTCGTGAATGAATCCATTTGTACGATAAGATCTGCATCTTCATATACAACATCATCTGCGTTATATGTATCCCAAATTAAATCGACATCAACGAAAATACTACAAGAGTTTGTCATTGTCCCTCTAATGCGAATGATCTTTTTGTCTTTACGTTCTAATCTATGTATAGCTGCTTTTGCTTCATCAGTAATGCGAATGTTCATTGTATCCCAACCTTTAATTATATTTCTTCTATTATGGCAAAAACAGGAGTAATAGGGAAGCAAAGAGGTTTGCAATAAAAAACGAGCAAACAAATTTGTTTGCTCGTTTCACTTTATTTTAGTTCACATTTATCAAGTGGAATCACTTTTGTTTTTTTCGTAAATTTATATCCTAACCATAGTACTAAGAAGAGTGGTAAACCGATGTAAGAAACGAGTACGCCGTTCCAATCGATTGATTCACCCATAAATGCGCCGTAGTTTTGTCCTAAAATTACGATGATACAAAGTGTAAATGCGAAGATTGGACCGAATGGGAACCATTTTGCTCTATATGGTAAGTCTTTTAAATCTTTGCCTTGTACGGTATATGCTTTACGGAAACGGTAATGACTAATTGCTATTCCAACCCATGCAATAAAGCCAGATATTCCAGATGCGTTTAATAACCAAATGTATACAACACCGTCACCGAATAAAGAAGCAATGAAAGCGATACTACCGACAATTGACGTTACGATTAATGCGTTTACAGGTACACCGCGGCTATCTAATTTGCCTAAGAATTTTGGTGCTTTTCCTTGGCGAGCTAAATCCCAAAGCATACGAGTTGATGCGTACATACCAGAGTTACCAGCAGATAGTACTGCCGTTAAAATAACAGCGTTCATAACAGAGGCAGCAAAGGCAACGCCCGCTTTTTCGAAAATAAGTGTAAATGGACTTACTGTTACATCACTTGCAGCAAGACTTTCAGTTGTATAAGGAATTAATAAACCGATAACGAGAATCGCAAGGATATAGAATAAAAGAATACGCCAAAAGATTGAACGAATTGCTTTTGGGATATTACGTTCTGGATCAGATGTTTCACCAGCAGCTACTCCTAATAATTCAGTTCCTTGGAAGGAGAAACCAGCTGCCATAAATACACCGATAATTGCCATGATACCGCCGTTAAATGGTGCATCTGCAACAGTGAAGTTTTTGAATCCAACAGTTTCGCCCCCCATAATTCCGAAAATCATCATAAAGCCGACAATTAAAAAGATAATAATTGTAACTACTTTAATAAGTGCGAACCAATATTCAGATTCACCAAATCCTTTAACAGATAAATAGTTTAAAAGGAAAATAATAGCTAAACATAATCCGCTCCAAATAAGAGAAGGGGTATCTGGGAACCAAAATTTCATAATTAATGTTACGGCTGCAAGTTCAGCAGCGATCGTAATCGCCCAGTTATACCAATAGTTCCATCCAAGTGCAAAGCCAAGTGATGGATCAACAAATTTTGTTGCATACGTACTAAAAGATCCAGTAACAGGCATGTAAGCTGCGAGTTCAGCTAAGCTTGTCATTAAGAAGTAAACCATAATTCCAATTGCGGCGTATGCAATTAATGCGCCGCCAGGACCAGCTGAATGGATGACACCACCGCTGGCAAGAAATAGTCCGGTACCAATTGTACCGCCGAGAGAAATCATCGTAAGGTGACGCGATTTTAATCCGCGTTTTAATTCACCTTGTCCTTGTGTAGTTTGCGTTTTAGAGGTAGATTGATTTGTTGCGCTATTCATGTTCAACACTCCTTTTCTTGTAGGTTAGGAAGGAGCGGGGGAGAAAAATACAAAAAACCGCCAAAGGAATTTGGCGGAACGTTTCACAAATAACCACCCCATCATACCCTTCCGTTAAGATAGCACCCCACGTTTACACGGTAATTTTGTAAACGTGACAGTTCTGTTCCTTTCGGAGACAGCCCCAGCTCATATTTCCAGAGAAGAAATATAAACTTCGGCAACTTTTCCTTTCAAACGGAGTCGGTGACATTCTCTGTGTCTCGTCCGTTTTACTATTAAAAGTCGCAACCTCTACCTCATCGGATTGATGAGGATTTATATATTGCTAAGATTTTTAATATATGGCAATTGTAATGACTTTCTGAATATATTGCAAGATATTTTGTTAGGAAAAGTCAAAAAATATCGGTTATTGTATAGGAAACGCTTGCAAAACTCCACCCGAACCTACTATTATGTAGCAATAAGCAAAGAAAAAATTGTTATACAAATGTTTCGCAAAAAATATTGAAAAACCCTCTAAATAAAAAGAAAATTCAGAAAAATATAATTCGACATTCATGATAAAGTCATATTATTTGTTATAATCAGAGTAACGTTTAAGCAAAAAGGGGAAATCAAAATGAAATTAGAAACAGAAAGGCTCTATATAGTGCCGTGTACAGAAGAGAGGATTCAAGTTGCTAACGAGCAAGGATATAATAGCGGTCCGCATATTGTAGGGCATGTAGAGAATGTGAAACAAGATGAGGCTTTATTACCATGGGGGGCGTGGTATGTTTTTCGGAAAGAAGATGATAGCGTTTTAGGTGATATTGGATTTAAAGGGAAACCAAACGAGGATCAAACAGTAGAAATTGGCTATGGATTTATTGAGAAATATTGGAATCAGGGCTATGCAACAGAAGCTGTAAAAGAACTAATCGATTGGGCTTTCAAAACAGGAGAGGTAGAAACAATAATTGCAGAGACACTCCTAGATAACTATAGTTCGATGCGTGTTTTAGAAAAGTTATATATGAAGAGAGTAAATGCTACAGAAACGATGATTAATTGGAAAATAGAAAAATAAAAAATACCGCTCTAAATTGAGCGGTATTTTTTTATAGTTATGGTAGCATTTGCTTCTGATCATTTGGATACTCAGCCGTTGATGCGTTAGGACGATTGGAATGATTTCGAACAGCAATGAAAATAGAAATAATAACGACAAGACCAACTGCAACGTAAGAAAGTGAAATAACAGTTGGATCCACTTTAAATGTAGTAAGCAGTGTACGTATATTTGTAAATATAATAAGACCACCAACTAATACGCCAAGTAAATGGGGTGGAACGATGCGGACTAACCATGCAGCAATTGGAGCTGCGACAATACCGCCGAGCATTAAGGCAAATACCCAAACCCAGCTTACTTGTTCCCAGCCAAGTGAGATGAAGAAGCCGATTGTTGCAGCGAGTGAAACAGGAAATTCACTCGTATCTACAGATCCAATAACTTTTCTAGCTTCATTTCCTCTTGCTAGAAGAACGGGTGTCGTAATCGGCCCCCAACCACCGCCACCAGTTGAATCAACGAATCCAGCGAATAAACCAAGCGGCACAAGTTGTTTGGCAGACATACGCTTATTTGAAGTGACAATTTGTTTTTGAATGATGAATCGTAATAAAATATAAACCCCTAAAGTAAATAAAAATACGGAAATGTACGGTTTGATTACATCTCCAGGCAAATTACTTAAAAAACATGCCCCAACAAATGCGCCGATTGCCCCAGGTAATGTAAGCCTGGAAACTGTATATTTATCAACGTTTCCAAATTTGATATGAGATGCGCCAGAAGCTGCAGTTGTAACGACTTCAGCTAAATGAACCGATGCGGAAGCTACAGCCGGTGCAATACCAAACATTAATAATAGTGAAGTAGACGTTACCCCATACGCCATTCCGAGTGCTCCATCGATCAATTGAGCGAAAAATCCAATAATAGCAAAGACAATTAATTTCTGCATAAATAATCCCCCTGTAATAATAAATGAAAAAGACACTTTTCCCGTATGAGAAAAGTGCCTTTGGTTTTTCCAATCAGCAATAATTAAATTTGTTTCATTATAATACATATTAATCGTATAAATCAACTGGGTTTTAAAGTTTTTGAATTGAATGAAAGAAAAATAAAATATACAATAAAAGGATGGAGAGAAAGGGGAGAAAGACATGTTACGATTTGATCATCTCGTTCACACAGTTCATGGTACACCGGAGGAAGCGGCAAAACAAATGCAGGAACTTGGATTTCATACTGTATTAGGCGGAGAGCATACGAATTGGGGTACTTGGAATAGTTTAAGTTATTTTGATTTATCATATATAGAATTTTTAGCAATTCAACATGAAGAAAAAGCGAAAGAAGCAGAAAATCCATTAGTACAAGAAACAGTGGTGAAACTACAAAATGGAGAAGGAATGCTACAAATCGCGATCCGAACAGATGCAATTGAGGAGCTAGCAGTTAACTTTAATAAGTACGGCTTACATACGATAGGGCCATTTGAAGGGAAACGTATGAGAAAAGATGGCCGACTTTTAGAATGGAAAATGTTATTCGTTAAGCAAGAAGAGAACGGACCGAAATTACCTTTCTTTATACAGTGGAATGAAACGGACGAAGAAAGAAGAAACGATTTACGTAACAGTGGGACGATTACTGAACATAAAAACAAAGTGCAACAAATTGAAACGATTCATTACGCAGTAAAAAATGTTCGAGAAACAGTACGGAAATGGAAAGAAGTAATGGAGCTATCTACAAGCTCAGTTGTGAAAAATGAAAAATGGAATGCCGAGTGTCAAAGTGTAGTATTTGGAGATATTCATGTGCAGTTTTGTGAACCGATTGGAGAAGGGCTAGTACTAGAACATTTGAATAAGAATGGTGAATATCCATTTGCAGTAGAGTTTAAAGGTGGAAATAAACGAGAGCATGAAGTGCTAGGTAGTTTGTACATATATTAATAGAGGTGAACGTTGTGGAAGAAATGCTTAGAGAGATAGAGAGATAGAGAGAATACTAGAATGGCCTCGTATTGCAACGTGTACAGCTATTTCAAAAGGTTTTTCACATGAAGAGAAGTATAAAATTGAATTAAAGAATCAAGAAACCTATTTTGTAAAAGTATGTGATGCTGTTCATTTTGAACGTAAACAAGAAGAATATACGTATATGAAACAATTAGAGTCATTACATATTCCAACACCCAAGTTAATTCATTTCATAATAATTGAGAAATTAAATAAATGTGTTCAAGTATTTGAATGGACCCGAGGTATAAATGGTGAAGAAGGTTTAACGAAGTTATCGGTGGAAGAACAGTATAAGGCAGGAAGAAAAGCGGGGGAAGTATTAAAGAGGATTCACTCAATTGAAAGAGAAAGTGCAAGTAATAAATGGGAAACATCTAGATGGAATAAATACGAAAGATACATAGAGGCACTAACAGATTACGAGGTGAATTTTCTGGATTTGAAGCCAGTATTAACCTTTGTAGAAAATCATAAAGATTTATTGGGAAATCGTCCAATAAGATTTTTACATGATGACTTCCATCCAGCAAATAGCATGATTCATAATAAGGAATTTATCGTTATCGATTTTGGTGGATATGATTTTGGTGATCCAATACACGATTTTTATAACGTAGCGATTTTTACTATAAGAATAAGTAAACCATTTGCGGTTGGACAAGTTCACGGTTATTTCGGAGGCGAACCATCGCTTCATTTTTGGAAACTGTATACATTGTACGTCGCGATGACATTCCCAGCGGATATCGTTTGGACGAATCGAAGCACACCATATTTATTAGATGATATGAAGGAAAGATTAAATGGAATTTTAGAAGATCATAATCATTTTTCATCTTATATTCCAAAATGGTATCAATCAAGCGAATTTAATAAATAAAGGAGTAATTTATATGGATAAAATAGCAGTAATTTCAGATATTCACGGTAATATTCAAGCATTAGAATCCGTGTTGAATGATATTAAATTAAGAGGAATCGAGCGCATTATTTGCCTTGGAGATTTAGTAGGAAAAGGACCTCATTCCAGTGAAGCAATTGAAATCATTCGTAAAGAATGTGAAGTAGTCGTAATGGGAAACTGGGATGATTTTATTACAAAGCCGACTGAATTTGAAGCATTGAAATGGCATCAAAAACAATTATCGGAAGAACAAAATGACTATTTAAGAAACTTACCATTTTCAATCGAGTTTTATATGAGTGGAAAATTCATTCGTATGTTTCACGCTTCACCGAGAAGTTTATATGAAAGAATTCAACCACACGCTTCAAGAGAAGAACGTATTAGTATGTTCGAAAATAGTGATCTGACGGAAAATATAGAAGGGGAAAGAAAACCAGATGTCGTTTGTTACGGTGACGTTCACCAAGCGTTCGTTCAAAATTTCAGAGGGAAAACGTTATGTAATGCCGGTAGCGAAGGAAACCCACTTGAAATAACGCAAGCTTCCTATTTAATATTTGAAGGGACTTACAATGAAAAAGAAGCAGCGAGCTTTTCTATTCAACTTGTACGAGTACCGTATGATATTGAATTAGCTATCAGACTAGCAGAAGAACTCGAAATGCCAGAAATTGAAGAATACAAACAAGAATTACGGACTGCTTTATATCGAGGGTTTAAGGGAAAGTAAGCTAATAATATATCAACGATTTTTCAAATATATCTATCATAACTTAAAATATATCAATGATTTTTTCGAGATATCAGCGATTCGAGAAAGGATATCAATTTACTGACAAATAGTGACATGAATTATTATCTATAATTATATTATGTCAACTAATTATAAAGGGAGATATCATGAACCGAAAACAAAGAATCAAAGAAATTGCAGATCATATTGTAAAGCTAAACTTAACCCATCCAATAAGAGTTGGAGTAAGCGGTATTACAGCCTCAGGAAAAACAACATTTGCAAACGAACTAGCGGAAGAAATAAAAAAACGAGGATTACCAGTAACACGCGCCAGCATTGATGATTTTCATAATCCAAGAGTGATTCGCTATGCAAAAGGAAAAGAATCTGCAAGAGGGTATTATGAAGATGCACACGATTATATAGCTTTCAAAGAAAGATTATTAATGCCTTTAGGACCTAACGGAAATTTACAGTATGAAACGATTTCTCATAACTTAATAACGGATATGCCTGTACATAATGAGCCGCTATTGGCCACGCAAAATATGATATTAATAGTAGATGGAACGTTTCTATTGAAAAAAGACGTTGCGCATTTATTTGATTACAAAATCTTTGTAGATACAAATTTTGAGATTGCGAGAAAACGTGGTGCTAAGCGGGAAACTGAAGCTTTTGGAAGTTATGAAGAAGCAGAGAAGATGTTTTTAAACAGGTATCACGCGGCTTGTAAAATGTATATAGATGAGCATAATCCGAAAGAACTTGTAGATGTTTTATTTGAAAATAGTAAATTTGATGATCCAGTAGTTCTATTTAAAAGACATTAATACAGTTTATATAGGGGGAATGAACATTTGTTTAGATGGTTTCAAAAAAATAATAAAGTGAATGAAGAGAAGGATGGACAATATTTAGAAATCAAAAATGAACAGATAAATGAACAGTTAAAACAAAAAATAATGGAACTAGAGAGTATAAGTGAAGACATTTGCAGTAAGTATCAAAAAATATATGAAGAACGTTTTGCGCAAAATGGTAAATTAAATTTGAAGCTGTCAATTAAAAGAGATATAGACGGTGATGAATTAGAAGAACTAACATCTAAGAATTGTTTAGAGTATGAATATAGATCAGAAATTAATTTTGAATATGATGCTTCAAAATCATGGAAAGTCTGTACTATTTCGCTTTGGTATTATTACCAAGGATATCGAAAAAGTAGTAGCATAGGAACACTTTATAGCGGAACGATTAATGAATTAGAAGAAGAAGTTAAAGCAACATTGGAAGAACTGTTACATAGTGAAGATAATTAATGATTCCATTTTATATTGCGTTAAGAATGGGTTTAATTTTATGATACTAATAGGGAATAATTTAGGAAGAGAAATTTAAAGGGGATAAAAAAATGACAGAAGTACTAGAACTAAAAGAAGAACTACTACAAATTAAAAATAATAATTATGCTGTACCAGAAGACGTAGATGCATATCCATATGCGCAGTGGATGCTAGATTATATCGGATCACCTGATGCTGAATTACGTGATGATTTAATTTATAGTACGCTTCACACATGGATTACAAATGATGTATTTAGACAAAAAGAGTTAAGAGGATTAATGTTACAAGCAATTAGTCCTGATTATTTATTTTATAAAATTGGTGAAAAGGGAACAGACTCTGTATTTAAACGTGCATTCTCCGTATTAATTCCACCACTTATTTTATCTGTTCATGAAAGAGAACCGTTGTTATCCGAAGAACAACTGTACAGTGTAGCAGAACAAGTGCTGGAATATGTATATTTAGAAGAAGATGTAAGAGGTTACGTAGAAGGAAAAGGCTGGGCACACTCTACTGCACACGCTGCTGATGCACTAGATGCTTTAGTGCGTACTATACAAAATCGTGAGTTTTCATATGCAATTCTTGCAGCTGTTCGTCAAAAGGTTCGATTAAGTGATTACGTATATGTACACTTTGAAGATGAGAGATTAGTAAAGCCAATTATGTCTTTACGTAACCAAAATCTTTTAACTGAAGAAGAGTGGAGCAACTGGTTACATAGTATAGCAACTGTTGAAGACATCCGACATCCGCAGCATGCTATTTTAGTACAAAATATTAGAACTTTCCTAAGAAGTTTTTATTTCAGAGCTTTAGAGACAGAAGGTAGTACAGCCTTTACAGATGATATATTGGAGACTTTGAAGGGGTTGCGTATGTATTAAAAATTCGTTTTTCTAACAGAAAATTACATAAAACCAACACCTCCCAACCATACTAATAAAATGTTTTGGAGGTGAGTTTAATGGACAAAAAAGACTTTGAAAAAGTATATAATGATTATTTACATCAAGGGGAAGAGCAAGCTCAATTTGAAATAGCTCAGGAAGTTACTTCAGGAGCAGAACAAATTGTTGCTGTTCGTAAAAATGATGAAGGTGATTTGATTGCTTTTAAAACAAGTAGCGGGAGAGAGTTAGATTATATGACTGCTCTTAGTGAAGCAAAATCAGGGAAGTTAGCTCATGTGGACGTATTTCATAAGTATGGTAGAGATATTATACGTAGTGAACCTGATGGAATAAAAGAAAATAACTTAGATAATTTACCTTCATTTTAAAGGGTAAACCTCAAGAAGAGAATGTTCATTACGATATTCTCTTCTTTGTTTTGCGAAGTTTTCCTTGCAAATAGACGATTCATTTTTAAAGTGCGATCATACTTTTAAAGAGCTCTCTAAATTTCTCTTTATCTTCTGCTGTAAATGGTTTCGGTCCCTTTGTACGTTTACCACTTTTTCGAACCATTGCACTTAAATATCGTGTTTGTAACAATTGTTCGATGTTATCATTCGTATACTTATAGCCTTTATGGTGTAGAACGATACAGCCTTTTGCTAAAGCGAGCGAAGCAAGACCGTAATCTTGTGTTACGATTAAATCTTCTTTTTTTGCTAACTGCATAATTCGGTAATCTGCAGCATCTGCTCCGGAATCAACATAAATTGTTTCTACACCTTTAGGCTGCTGAGCATTAGAATAATGAGAAAAGCTAGTAACTAGAGTTACAGGAATTTCTGCACTCGTAGCTTCAAAAATAATTACATCTTTTACAGGGCAAGCATCTGCATCAACGTAAATTTTCATTTTTACCACTCCTATAAAGTGAAACTTTAATCAGTGGGGGGATTCACCCTCCACTGATTATTAGTTGAACCAATCGGGCATTTACGGGCAGTTAATCTCCCACCTAACTTCTTTGTTACAGCTGAATTTTGAGCTGGGAGTTTTATTGCCCGTTAATGCGGGGTAACTAGGTTCGTGTTGATAATAATGGTAGATTTTTCTTTTGTCAAACGATAGAGCTTTATGTAAAGTTATTTTTCACAAACTAAAATAGCCTCACGCAAACGAGAAATACCTTCCTCAATTTGATCAATATTCACTTTTCCATAAGATAAACGAATATAACCATCTTTCGCACCGAAAATACTACCCGGCATAAACGCGATTTCTTGTTTTAAACTTTGCATAATAAGTTGTTTTTCGTTTATCGGTTCTTTTAGTTTCCCCCATATGTATATACCGCCGGTTGGGTTTGAAAAAGAGATTTTATCGTGAAGTTGCTCGTTTAGGGCGCGAACGATAACGTCTCTTTTTTCTGCTAGTTGTTTTCGTAACGGTACGATATGCGACTGAAATGGTACAGTTTCGAAAAACTGCTGCATAAGCCACTGCGGGAATATGCTCATACCTAATTCCATTTGGTGCCTTGCGTCGGATAACCTTTCTACTACGGATTGCGGAGCGACGAGCCAGCCGACTCGTAATCCTGGCGCAATCATTTTTGATAAAGAATGTACATAAATGACTGTTCCATTTTCATCAATCGATTTTAAAGTAGGGCAAGGTTGTTTCTTTTCTAGCGTAAGTAAACTGGACGGATCATCTTCAACGATTGCAATTCGTAAATCTGCGCAAAGTGATAATAGTTTTTTTCTACGGTTTGGATGAAGCATCGTTCCCGTAGGGTTTTGGAAATTTGGATTTAAAAAGATCATTTTAATACGGTGTTTTCTATATAACTCCTGTACATCATCTGGGTTAATCCCATGTTCATCGACAGGTAATGGGAAAATACGAATACCTGCTGATTGGAATAGAGGCAGGGAATAACAGTGTGAAGGACTTTCGAAAGCAACAGCATCACCTGGATTTAATAAACATTGTACGATCAGGTGAAGTGCTTGCTGTGCGCCAGATGTAATCATAATGGATTGCTCAGTTGCTTCAACTTTTAAATATTCCCTCATATATTTTACAACCGCTTGTCTGAGCGGAAGATAGCCTTGTGGATGATCATAACTTAATGAATGTGTTAACGGTTGTTCTCGTAAAATTGTTTGTAGTTGATCGTGTGGGTAGAGATTACAACCGAGTTCTCCGTTTGCGAAATCAATAATATTTTCATTTTGTTGTACTTCTGCCCGAATATGGCGAAGTAACGGTAAGTTTGGTAAGAACGTACCGCCTTCTACGAAATTTCTCCAGTTCGGCGTTAATGTTGGAGAAACGCCCCACATATGTGTACTTACACGTGTACCTTTACCAGTCGTACTTTCTACAATTCCCATAGCACGTAGTTCGTTATAAGCAGTCGTTACTGTACTTCGGTTTACATTTAACTGTGTAGCTAATTTTCGTTCGGAAGGTAGGAAGCTTCCTGGAGGAAGTTCTCCGTATGTAATACGTTTTTCAATAAAGTCAACAACTTGCTGATAAATAGGGATTTTACTGTCACTATCTAGCTTCCATTCCATACAAACGCCTCCGCATCTCTTATATACATTCAGTATAACAAATTGGCTGGGTAAAAAAACAGCCAATTGGACGGTGTTATATCCAGCCAATTTTACTATGCTAAATATGGAAGGGGAGATTCGGATGAAACGATGGCAAATGGAATGGCTCCTAGTATCTGTTGCATTAGTATGGGGAGCAAATTATACAATAGGAAAGTATGGCGTGGCATATATGTCATCCATTCAATTTAATAGTTTACGATTTTTAGTAGCATCACCGGTATTATTACTTATTACTTTTATGATGGAACGCTCATTACGTATTGAAAGAAAAGATTGGTTACGATTAGTAGCAGTCGGCATCGTTGGAACGACAATGTATCAAACGATGTTTATGCTATCTGTGAAATATACTTCAGCAACGAACGCTTCATTATTAATTGCAATGTCACCTATTTTTACAGGGATATTAGCAGTATTGCACAAACAAGAACGTTTTTCGATGAAAGTACAAATTGGTTCAATCGTAGCCTTTATTGGTGCAGCATTCGTTTTATTAACAGGACATACAGGAGGAGCTACTTACGAGTATGCGTGGCTCGGAAATATAATTGGATTAGTCGCAGCAATTGCGTGGGGATGGTATCCAATTTTAGCGCAACCACTCATTACAAAATACTCCGCAATGAGAGTTACATCATGGTCTACTTTAATTGGAATTGTACCTCTCGTTATATACTGTTTACTCAATGTAAACACACTAACGTGGCCAGTAGATATGCCAAGCTGGGGATCACTAGCATATTCAATCGTCTTTGCGACCATATTCGGACTTGCAATGTGGTATGTCGGTATTAGTAAAATAGGCTCAACGAAAGTAATGGTTTATATGTATCTTGTGCCATTGTTTGCAGTGATCTTTGCGGCAGTAACCATTGGAGAGCAAATTAATTTGATGCAACTAGTTGGCGGGCTTATTATCTTCATCGGTTTATATGTTGTAAAAAAAGGTGGAATCAAAAAGCCAGCTCTCAATTTGAAAAAAGTAAGTTAACAGTAAAAAGGATCTCTTTCATATAGAAGGAGATCCTTTTTGTTTTTGTAATAAAAGCGCTTGTTCAACGGCCCATTTTTGATGATCGTGCATGAGAAGCTCTATAGCATGCAATGGAGACATCCACCTTAGAACATGATCCTCCTCACAGTTTTCAGTTTGTTTCTGCACCATATTCGCAATATAAAAAAATCCATCGTTTAAATAATATATATCTTCCTTTTCTGCATAAAAATATCGAGCCGCATTACCGACATACTGATCAATTTTAATTGCCCATCCTAATTCCTCTAGTAGTTCACGGTGCAAACATTTTTCTTTTGTTTCATTACCTTCCATACCGCCACCTGGTAAAAAATAACGGTCTCCTTTTTGGATAACAGCAATCTTTGAAGAAGATGATTGAAAAATAATCGCATAACAACTAGGCCTTAATGTATAATGAACGTTAATTTTTTTAGAGCCAAATGTGAGTTTTGAAATCATAAAACACGACCTTTCTCTATAAAATACATAAAAGGAATATTAAGGTAAACGCAGAATTGTATAAGTATAATCTTAACAGATTGGAGTGATAACAACATGATAAATCGAAAATGTTCAAGATGTAAAGAAATAACAGGTACGATGCACGGTGGTAAAAAAATTAAGGAAGAATTTCTATGTGAAGACTGTTTGCAAAAAGGAATTGAGAGCGGGGAAATCGAATTATCACAAGTGGAACAAGAAAAAACCTCGTATCTTTCTATAAAGATATTAAAAATAACGAGTGTTATTTATTTAATAGTATCAATTATAACTGCTTTTTCTGCTGGAGCATTTATAAAAGATCCAGGGCTTGGTGGAATATCTTTTTCAATAACAGGTACAGTTGGTGTTATGATAATTGGATCCATATTCCAGTCTGTTCTTGTATTTTGCGGGATATGGGTATTCATCCTATTAGTAGAAACAGTCATTAAAATTTATGAAAAAATGAAGTGAGTGAGAGGGAGAAACATATGCGAGTAAGAAATATCCAAGGGGAAGATTATGTAAAGATTCATTCAGTTTTAAATGATTGGTGGGGCGGGAGAGACATGGCTGCCATGTTGCCAAAATTGTTTTTCATTCACTTTCAAGAAACGAGTTTTATCATTGAAGAAGAAGGAGAAACGTTAGGTTTCTTATGCGGATTTTTTTCACAAACATATAAAGATGAAGCATACGTTCATTTTATCGGTGTAAATCCGAAGTATAGAAGAAGAGGAATCGCATCGACATTGTATTCTTATTTCTTTGATGTCGCTCGTGCAAATAATCGTAAAGTTGTAAAAGCAATTACGTCACCAACTAATAAAAAGTCGATACAATTTCATCAAGAAATCGGTTTTCGAATTGAGGCTGGGGATGATGAGGTAGAGGGTGTATCGGTACATACAAATTATGATGGGAATGGCGGGAGTAGAGTTTTATTTTTGAAACATGTGTAGATAAAAGGGGAATGATTGCATGGATATGCAGCAACGGAGAATGTTAGTAGCAGGAATCGTTTTAGCAGTAGTGTTAGGGGTAGGCTATTTTTCGACAAACGTATTACAAACTTTCTCAATCGTATGTTTAGCAGTAGCGATTGTATTTGGGGTTATAGGGAGCATACAAAAGAAACGTCAAAACAAGAATTAAAAATTTGAAAATTTTATGATCCCTTAAAATTTCTCGTTTTAGGGTATTTGTTTTTCTTAGCTTAATGGCGATTGGATTGTATCACAAATTCTATTAAATTAAGTTTATATCAAAACACCATTCTTGCCCTGTTGTTGCAGACATAATGATATCTTTTTTTATTTTGTTAATTTGATAGAAGTGAGTGGGATGTCAAAAGCAATTTCTGTAAAATAATTTCATCAAAAGAAGGGGATTTATATGCATTTTGAAAGAGATAGATATTTTTTGGAGATGGCATTGGAAGAAGCAGAAAAGGCATTAAAAGAAAACACATATCCAGTAGGAGCAGTTATTGTTGATGGAAATAATAATGTCATTGCAAGAGGAAGAAATAGAGTGCATCCACAAAAAGACATAACAGCTCACGCAGAGATAGACGCTATTCGCAATGCAGGGGAAGCAATGTTTGATGCAAAAATAAAAAATGAGAAGTTTACTATTTATAGCACGTTGGAACCGTGTCCAATGTGTACAGGTGGTATTTTATTCGCAAAAATACAGAGAGTAGTCTGGTTACTAAATGATGACTTAGGTTTTGGTGGATATAAAAAGATAAAAAATGCTTTAGTTTTCGAAGGGAAATTTAATAAAATCGACATAGTGGAAGAACCATTTGAAGACTTAAAAACAAGACAAAAAGAACTTATGAGACAATGGGAGCTAAATCCCAATAATATTATTAATTTGCGTAGGGCTATAAAAAAATAGTTGTTTCTTTCAATTAAATCGGGATACTGCCACATTACCATCAATTTAAAAAATATAGTGAAATTATATCGATTTAACAATAGAATATGGAAGAATCTATTACGAATAGAAAGCCGTCCTAAAAGTATTCTAGGATGGTTCTTTTTGTTGTGAGGAGATAAAGAGTATGGAGAATAAACAGAGTAGAAATGAGTATGTAAGACGCATACATAAGGTTCAAGATTATATAGAATCAAACATAGACAGTTCATTATCCATTGAAGAGCTAGCTGATATAGCAGGATTTTCGAAGTATCATTTTCATCGGATTTTTAAAGGAATAGTTGATGAGCCATTATCGCGGTATGTGAATCGCTTGAAACTAGAAAGGGCAACACATCTACTTACATATCGCGCAGACATGACGATTACAGATATTGCGTATCACTTCGGATTCACAGATTCAGCAGTTTTTTCCCGAACATTTAAAAGTCATTACGGTGTAAGTCCGTCTCAATATCGAAACGATAATAGCAAGAATTGCAAAGACGTAAGGGGAATTCCTCAATACAATGAATGTAAGAAGGTTCGAGGAAATGTTGAAATTGTAACAGCGGACGATATAAACGTCGCATACATAAGACATACAGGTACATATAAAGAGTTAGCTATAGCTTTTCCAGAAATGATAGAAAAATTATTTCGTTACGCGGCGAAGAAAAGCTATCATGTATTTGAGAATACGAAAGTATTAACCATTTACCACGATCATCATGAATTTACTGAGGACTATCATTTAAGAACAAGTCTATGTGTAACAATTTCAGATGAATCCACAGTAGAAACGAACGACGTTGGAATAATGGTAATACCTTCTGGAAAATATGCAGTAGGACATTTTGAAATATTCCAAGATGAATATAAAGGAGCATGGGATTTCTTATACGGTGAATGGCTGCCAAATAGCGGATATAAACCGAGAGACTCGTATCCTTTTGAAGTATATAGAAATAATCCAAAGCAGCATCCAAAGCATAAACATATAGTTGATATATATGTACCTATCGAACCTTTTTAATCATAGGTTAAAGGGGAAAGAATAATGAAAACTGCTGAAAAGTTAGATCAGATTATAAAAGAAGAATATGAAAATATGAATGGTATGTTAGTAGTGCGGAAAGGTAATGTTATTTTTGAAAAATATTATAACGATTACGGACAAAATGATACATTTCATGTAGCGTCAGTTACAAAAACGATAATCTCTGCGCTAATTGGAATATGTATAGATAAGGGCTATATAAAAAGTGTTGATCAAAAAGTAATAGAGTTTTTCCCTGAATATAAAGTAAAGTCATCTGAAGTAACAGTGCGACACCTACTTACAATGACAGCTCCATACCCTTTTGTAGACTGGCAGGAACCGTTAGAAGAATTATGTACACAACCAGACTGGGTACAGTATACACTTCATAGAATGGGGAACGGTGGAGAGATTGGAGCTTTTAAATATTCATCTGCAGGAGCGCATGTACTATCAGCAATGATTACAAATGCAACAGGGAAAAGTGCACGTGAATTTGCGAATGAGTACTTATTTCAACCACTCGGCATGAGCGAAATTCCAAACTACAATATCAAAGCATTTGGATTCGATGACTTATTCGGAAAAGATGTGAAAGGATGGGTTCACGATCCAAACGGTATTTCGACGGGCGGCTGGGGACTAACGTTAACGGTTAGGGATATAGCTAAGTTTGGACAGCTGTATTTGAATGAAGGTATTCATAATGGAAAACAAATACTATCAAAATCATGGATAAAAGAATCAATAGCGATGAATTCAAATCAATATGGTTACTTATGGTGGTTACGAGAAGAAGAGGGTGTCTATTCGTATTGTGCAATGGGTGATGGTGGGAATATGATTTGTTGTATTCCAGAGAAGGAATTGGTGGTGGTGATGGCTTCTGAAGTTGTGCCAGAAATAAAGGATAGATGGAGATTAATCAAAGAGTATATACTTTTAAAAGAGTAATGGTGAACTTGTAGAAAAATTTAAACGCTCCCCGTAACTTTCCTCAATAAAAAATCGTTAAACATTAGGAAGGGTTATTAATCACGAATGGGGGAGAACCATGAAAATTCTAATTCTAGGCGGTACACGATTTTTAGGAAGAGCATTTGTAGATGAGGCTTTACAGAGAGGGCATGAAATTACGTTATTTAACCGAGGAACAAACAAAGAAATTTTTTCTAATGTGGAGCAGTTAACCGGTGACAGAAATAACGATGTATCAAGTTTAAAAAATCGAACGTGGGATGTTGTCATAGACACATGTGGATTTTCTCCACATCATATTAGGAATGTTGGAGAAGTGCTTAAAGATAATATTGAACACTATATATTCATCTCAAGCCTTTCCGTATATAAAGATTGGATTCCGCATGACATAAAAGAAGACTATATATTACAACCTGAACCGACGGAAGAGCAAATAAAGGCTGTAGAGAATGGTGAAATATCTCCTTATGAGCATTATGGTGCGCTGAAAGTATTATGCGAAAAAGAAGCAGAGAAGTATTGGCCGGGGCGTGTTTTACACGTAAGAGCAGGACTTCTTTCAGGAATGTTCGATTATACAGATCGACTTCCATACTGGATTCAGCGTGTAGCAAAAGGAGGTAACGTGTTAGTTCCAGGAAGAAAAAATCGTCCAGTGCAGATAGTTGATATAAAAGATGTCGCGAGATTTGGACTCAACATGGCAGAAAATAATAAAGCAGGTACATTCAATATAACAGGTCCGAATGATGAATTGACGATGGAAGAGCTGTTAAATACGTGTAAAAAAGTTAAGAATAGCGATGCTGAATTTGTTTGGGTAGACGAATCGTTTATGAGTGAACACAATGTGCAGCCTTGGACAGAAATGCCTTTGTGGATTCCAGAAACTTTCCCATTAGATGGTGAGACGAAGCCGTGGAGAGGCGGGTTTTCTATTTGTATCGAAAGTGCGGTTAATGAAGGGCTTACTTTTAGAAGAATAGACGAGACAGTTACAGATGTGTATGAGTGGATGGAGAGTACGGAAGAATGGGAATTAAAAGCAGGTATTTCAGGCGAGAGGGAGAAGGAATTGTTAGAAAGATGGTATCAATAAATTTAGCGGAGTTCTTTGAATATGCTTGATTGCACATAAGGAGGAAAAGGTGATGTGGAAAGACACCATTCACAGTATCTCATCAAATTTAAGCTTGAAAAACCCAGCTACGAAGGATGAACTTACTGATATACAAAAATGTTTACATGTGGAGTTACCGAATGATTTATATCAATTATTACAGGAAACAAACGGTATAGAAGGTGAATACGGTGACTTTATATGGTCTGCTTCAAAAATTAAAACTGAAAATATGAGTATGAGAAATATAGTTGATTTTAAGGATTTATACATGCCTTTTGACTGTTTATTATTTTTTGCTGATGGGGGAAATGGTGATTTGTTTGGCTATTCCATTTTGAATGGAAAAGTACAAAGAGATGATATATATGTATGGAACCATGAAAATGATAGTAGAACGTGGGTTGCTCCTTCTTTAAAGACTTTTATGGAGTGGTGGGAGAGTGGAAAGATGATAATTTAAATATAGTATCAAAAAAAGTGCCTTGTTACTAAAGAAACAAGGCACTTTTTCACGAATAATTAATCTACCACTCAATCGGTTCTTCTCCGTACATCTCCCATAGCTTAGGAAACATCTTTTTTAAATCTTCTTCATCGTCTTCATTCCAGTCAAATTCAAAATCTACATCGTCGAATTCTTCATTAGATAAGACATGGTAAAGTGTAAAGTAAGTATCATCTTCGTCACCAGTTTTTTCTGCATATACAGTGAAACCGAAATATAAAGAAAGTTCTTCTATTTCTGGGACGTCATACTCACTCAAATTTTCTAATACAGGAATTAATCGTTCTGGATCTTCAATACAAGCTTCGTATGTCTCTTTTCCTTGATATAATAACCATCCGCGGAAGTAATCGAAAGTATCATCTGAACAACCACCCATAATAATATAGGCTGCTGCCCATAAACGGGAGGTATAGGAATCTTTCAAAAGACGATGCATATGCGTATCAAAAGCTACAATTTCATGTACTGTACGTTTAGCAAGGTGGGAAGTAAGCCATTCTATTTGTTCTTCTTGGTCTTCACCTTTCGTTTTTGCACGATTAAGTAGTTCCCAAAATTCTTCTTCTGTTATCGTTTTTTCTTTTATGAAATCTTCCCCAGGCAACGGGTCTGTATATCCCTTTTTACGTTTGGAAGCAATTAGTTTGTTAGCTTCTTTCATACATTCTTCTTCTGTTTCAAACTCTTTCGCTTTCACACTGCCAGCTGTGCCGATTTTTCCGTAAAACACAACATAGTCTTTTTCTTTCACAACGATTTTCCAAAACTTATTTGATTTCTCAGTTTGCTGGATTAATAACGTTTCCATCCGTACCCCCATAATGTTTTCTAGTGTGCAATATGATTGTAACATATGTATATACACTTGTAACGATGAAAAGTAATGGTTCAGAAAATTAGGAAATGATTGAATGAAGTGAATAAATTTAGTAACCTTATTTGTACAGCAATTACATAATTGTTTTGTAATAATTCAATATTTGTATAAGGGGGGCGTTAAGATTGGATCTTACGTTTAAAGTAGAGGAAACATGTTTTAATTACCGCGTCGGAGCAATTTGTAAACTGGATAATAAAATACTTATTCTTCAAAACAAAGGGGAACATTATTGGTATGTACCAGGCGGAAGAGTGAAAGTGCTAGAAAATAGTGAGGATGCGTTACAACGAGAACTTGCAGAAGAACTAGGTGTTCCTATTAAAGGGAAGAGATTAATATGGTCAGTAGAAAATTTCTTTACACTTTCTGAGCGAAAGTTTCATGAAATTAGTTTTTATTATGAAGTAGAGCTACATGAGTTACCTGCGAGTGGAGCGGATCAATATATTTTGGAAGAAGAGGGTAGAACGTATTTGTTTAGATGGGTGCCAGTAGAAGAACTGCATACATATAACTTACAGCCTGCATTTATAAAAGAGAAAGTAAAGGATGTATCAGTACACACAGAACATATCGTATTACAAAAGTAAACGTATTACAAAAGTAAACGTATTCGGAGGAGAAAACGGTGAAGGGGACTAAAAAAGAGGTACATATAAATGACAAAGTAATTCGTTACACACATATCGAAAAAGGTTCTAGTACGGTTTGTTTTATGTTTTCAGGTTCAGGATACAATTATGATAAGCCGTTATTTTATTACGCAACGATGTTAATGCTTGAACATAAAATAGATGTTGTACATATTCATTATTCTTATGATGGACAATTAATGAATAAACCAATGGAAGAAGTAACGAAAGTAATGATGGATGATATTAATCCTGTAATAAATGAAGTATTAAAAGATGAGCAATACAACGAGACTATGTTTTTAGGGAAGTCACTCGGAACAATTCCGATTGCAAATGATTTAATGAAGAGAGAAGAATTCGCGCAGTCAAAAATGATACTACTTACACCTTTACTGACGTTTGATACAATTTTTGATTTTATCTTACATAGTCGACACGAAGGGTTTTTAGTTATTGGGGATAAAGATCACCAATACAATGCAAATCAAATTGATCAGTTATATAAAACGAATTTACAGATTGAAGTTGTCAAAAATGCAAATCATTCTGTAAATGTTGGGGGATATGAAACGGAAAATTCAATTGAGGCTATAGCGAAAATAATAGGAAAACTTAAAGAAGTTGTTAGGACAAACTAACCTATTAATACATGCAAAAGAGGTGCGAATTGCACCTCTTTTACTTTAATAAGCCTTCAAAACATGAAGTAAATAATCCTTACGATTCAGCGGATTATAATCAACACGTTTTCGAGTAGGGAAGGGAGCCATAAGTTTTGTGAAACCAGCTGGCTTCGTTGTAAATATGCCTTCTCCTTCTGTAAATGAATGTAGTATTCGTTTGAAACTCTCTGTTTTCGCAACAGGTAATGATCCTGTTAACTGATAAGAATTGTTATTGAATATAGGCTCTGCAAAAGTTGCTGGAACGGCAGCGAGCTTATACATTGCGGTACTAATTGCTTGCTCCGGTACAGTTAATTCAAACGCATTAACTGGTTCATATACATATGTTGCAGCTTGTTTTAAAACATCCATTAAAACGAGCGGTGTTAAGTTTCTAAAGTCACTCGCTGTTGTAACAGGACTAGCATAACCAGTATGTGTTAACGTGACGATAATATCTGTAACTTCCCACCCATATAATCCTTGTTTTAACGTTTGAAATACCGTATCTTCAATCGCTTTATGAAATGCTAAAGGTAGTGAGCCGAGCTCAACACCTAATTTATATGTTATACCGCAATTAAGTTCACCACGTTCAACTTTGAATCCGATTGTTGCGTAAAATGGATTCTCTTTTTCACCCATTACTTCAACAGAATTGCCTACGCCAATTGGTTTCTCGATACATACAACTCGCGTATTTGAAAAATTAACCTGCAAATTATATTTCTCATAAAGTGTTGTTTCAATTACTTCTTTTTGTACCTCACCGAAAAGGCGAATATATAGTTCATTATGAACATCGTCTTTCCAAACTTTAATGAGCGGATCTTCTTCACATAGTTCCATAAGAACAGCGTATAAATTATGAATTTGCTCTTTAGGTACCGCATCAATGGCAGCTTCCATTTGTGGTTCGGCAAAGTGAATATCTTTTATATAATCCGTACGTTCACCGATAATATCACCAATTTTAATATCATTCAGCCCCCACACTTTACAAAACTCACCGCTAGGAACGGTAGAAGTTTGAACGGTATCCCCATTATGAAATAGGCACATTTTTTTTATCTTTTCTTTATGGAATAGAGACTTACTGCGCTGTATATTAACATATTTTCTAACATGTAAGCTACCTGAAAAAACTCTTATATAAGCAACCTTTTCTCCAGAAGGTTCACGTTCAATTTTAAAAACAACACCGGATAATGGTTCCTCTTGTGCCGATGTAAGAGCTGGAATGAGAGCCGGAAGTTTTTCAAGAAGTTCTGTTACGCCCATACCAGTCATTGCTGAACCGAAAAAGATTGGATACACATTCGCTTGCTGTATTTGCTGTTCTAGTTTTTCTCTTAATAGTGCGTCCGGTATTATTTCGTTATTTACATATGATTCAAGTAATGATTCATTAAATGGTGCTAACAGTTCCATACAATCGTCATATGATTTGTATTCAATGATCCGGGCTTCTTTCGTTCCTTCGTTTAGAACAGAATAGAAGGGGAATGCTTCATTTGAAAGAACCTCTGTTATTTGTTTCATAACTTTTTCATTGTTTGCGCCACTACGATCAATTTTATTAACGAATAAAATAGTCGGTATGTTTAGTTTCTGTAATGTTCGCATTAAAATTTTTGTTTGTGCTTGCACACCTTCAACGGCAGAGATAACTAAAATCGCACCGTCTAGAACGCGGAATGATCGCTCCACTTCAGCGATAAAATCAGCGTGTCCAGGTGTATCAATGACATTTACTTTTACAGCATCAATAAAGAAAGAAACGACAGATGCTTTAATCGTAATTCCGCGTTGTCTTTCTAATTCCATTGAGTCAGTTTGTGTATTACCACTATCTACTCGGCCAATTTCTTTAATCACATTCGTTTCATAAAGAATACGCTCAGTCAAACTCGTCTTGCCAGCGTCTACGTGCGCGACAATCCCTATATTTATTGTTGTCATTTGTGAATATCCTCATTTCATTTTCCATTTTCAATTCCTCATTTCTATTTGTATATTGCCGCATTATCAATCACTCTCCAGTTCTTTAAATTAGTATTATTATAGTGCAATTAACATTATTTGTAACGCTACAAAGCGCCTTAATTTGAAAAAAATAAAATGAAAACAAAATGCTTGCATTCTAAATCGATATAGATTATATTAATTGACATATCAACTATTGATACATCAAATGTTTTTATTTTGATTGTAAAGGAGGGTTAATTTGACAAGTTCATGCTCAAAAGAAGCGATTATTTTATATAAATTACACTTTCTAAATAAAGAAGTAAGTTCGAAATTTGAAGGGTGTACGGGTATGAGCCAGTCTCGATTAGAGCTTATACTTCAGTTATATGAAGTAGGTGAAATTAGTCAAAAAGCACTTCAACAAGAAGTGAATATTGATAATGCTGCGATAACAAGGCATTTAAAGCAGCTTGAGGCCAATGAAATGATTGTAAGACGTAAAAATCCAGATGATAACAGAATTACGTTAGTTTCTCTTACTGAAGAGGGACGAAATAAAATTCAAGCATTTCAAGAGGAAAAAGAACGTTTTGCAGCATCTGCATTTAAAGGATTAAGTGAGGAAGAACGCGATAATCTTTTAAATATGTTAAATCACATTCAAGAAAATATAAAAGAATTATAAAAAAGGGAGAATACAACTATGACTAACTCAGTAAAAACAAATGATTTTAACGAAATTTTAACAGGACGTCGTTCAATTCGTAAGTACGACCCTTCAGTGAAAATTAGCAAAGAAGAAATGACAGAAATTCTTACAGAAGCAACACTTGCACCATCTTCAGTAAACATGCAACCATGGAGATTCGTAGTGATTGAAAGTGACGAAGCGAAAGCAACACTTGCGCCACTTGCAAAATTCAATCAATCTCAAGTAGAAACATCTTCAGCAATGATCGCTTTATTTGGTGACTTAAACAACTTTGATAACGCAGAAGAAATTTATGGTACAGCAGTAGAGCGCGGTTTAATGCCAGCAGAAGTAAAAGAAGATCAAATGAAAAAACTTTCAGCTTACTTCTCTATGGTTACACCAGAAGTAATGAAAGATACAGTATTAATTGACGGTGGTCTTGTAGCGATGCAATTTATGCTAGCAGCTCGTGCGCACGGTTATGACACTTGTCCAATTGGTGGATTTGAAAAAGACCAAATCGCAGAAGCGTTTGGACTAGATAAAGAACGCTACGTACCAGTAATGCTAATTTCAATCGGGAAAGCTACTGACAGTGGTTACCAATCAGTACGTCTTCCAATTGACAAAGTTGCTGAGTGGAAGTAATCTAATTAGGTCATAGAAATATATGGAATATGAAAGGGGAAACACCATGATTATTATTCACGCAATATTTCAAGTAGACCCAGCAAAACAACAATCATTTTTAGAAGAAATTCAGCCACTCATTCATGGTTCAAGAGAAGAAAGTGGAAATGTATCTTATGACTTATATAAAGATACAGAAAAAGAAAGTGTTTATACGATGGTAGAAGTATGGAAAGATGAAGCAGCAGTTGCGAGCCATAATACGAGTGAACACTTCACATCTTTCGTTAGTAAAGCAGCACAATTTTTAACTGCTCCGCTTAATATAAAAGCTTATAATGGATAATTAGTAAAATAATAAGGTAGAAAAAGATGACTTTAGCATATGGCTGAAGTCATCTTTTTTGTATAAGTAGAATCCATTTTGTACTCAGTTATGTTGATAGATAAGCGTTGCTCGCATCCTCAGTAACAGTGCTGAATTGTATGTTAAATTCGAACATTCGGTTTATTGGGATATTTTTCCGTGGTATAATTTTCTTGTAAATAAAAGGTAGAGGGGAGTAAGTAATGGGAGAATTTCAAAGTAATTTGCATACGGCAACGCAACTTGCAACGAAAATGAGAAATGCTTCAGATAGAATGCAAAGTGCTACTAGTCGCTCTATAAATAAGGCAACGCGTACGACACTATCTGTGAACTTCCAAGCACAAGAGGCAAATCAACAAAATTTACAGATCACGAAACAATTTTGTACTGCTTTTCAACAAACAATTGATAATATCCATTCCGTAGCAAATGAATTTGAGGAAATGGATACAGGACTTCAAAAGACTTTTCAATAATGTAACAACCTACGTAAAGGGGAAAAGGTAGGGAGAAAAGATGAGTCAAGAAATTGAAACGAGAATCAGTCAATGTAATCAAAAATTACGAATTATATTTGAAGAACAAAATGAAAACCGAATTGCGCTGCAAAATCAAGAACGAGCTGAGGTTAGTTTTCATGAATGGAAAAATAGAAGTAATCGTTTATTTAACCGAATACTAGAAACTTGGCACGGCGACAAAGAAGTGTTTCACCTTTTTACGAATATGCGGCAAGAAATCGGATAGTATGAAAGAAAACTTACATTCGAATTAGAAAATGAAAAAGAGACGTTGCTTAAAGAAAAACGGCATCTCAGTGAGAAAGAAAACGACCTTTCCTATGAACAGCAGCAACTACAAAGGGAGGCCAATACATGAGTTTAAACATGTATTTGGGAGAAGTACAAAGTCAAACTCAAAGTATGAACGCTATATGTAATGCTATGATTCAAAGTATGGAACAAGCCATTCAATCTATTGATGCCTTTGCGATAGACACAGTATTACAAGGACAAACATATAGTAGTGCAAAAGCCTACCTTGTCCAAACATTTCGGCCATTAGCGCAAGGAATCATATGCTTATGTGAAGAATTAATTCGCCAAAATGAAGCATTCCCAAACGATTTCCAAGCAAAAGTTGCTTCAACAGATGTTATCGAACATCAAATAAGAGAACAAATACGGGGAATTAATCAATCGATTACAAGTATAGAAGCAATAGAAGTACTTACACCGAT
The DNA here is from genome assembly GCF_051776705.1 of Bacillus cereus group sp. BceL291. Taxonomy (NCBI): domain Bacteria; kingdom Bacillati; phylum Bacillota; class Bacilli; order Caryophanales; family Bacillaceae; genus Bacillus; species Bacillus cereus group sp. BceL291. The sequence continues at coordinate 56,712 of NZ_JBPWAP010000020.1, forward strand.
GCCCGGAGTAAGTGCGATTGTAACGGTATTAGGTGCAATGAGAAAAAAACTGGAAGAAAAACTAGAGCGTTTACAAGAATTCGAACATTCATCCAGCAACAATTACAGCACCGCCCTCCAATTAGCGGCTAGCATCACAGCCGGACTCGCTGAAGTGCAAAGCGGGAAAGGATTTAGTCCTGTGAGTGGGACGTTTAGTACACAAGGGTTGAATATGGATTGGGTGAGTTCGATTCAGGGGATTATAGAAGAAACAGCTCGAAAAAATGATCAGTTAATTAAAGATATAGAAACAAATAACATAATTGAGGAGAAATCTCCGGTTAGAAATGCTTGGGACGATGCGACAGACAGTATAGTTGGCACGTTTGAAACAGCGAAAAAGATGTGGGAAGCTATTCAAAGAGGATCGGGGAAAGCTATTGGTGATGAAATCGAGTCCGCAATAGCTTTAAGTAATATGGACATAGGAACTTTTATTAATGTAACCTATGCACTTTTCCATTTGGATGAAACTGCAAAAAATATGTGGCATGCATTTTCAAATAAAATAAAACGAGATATGATAGAGGGAGATGTAGAGAGTCGTACAGAATTGACTACCTATGGATTAACACAAATAGCTACCACAATATTAGGCGATAAGGCACTAAATAAAGTAGGCCATATCACAAAAGGAGCAAAAGCATCAAGTGGAGTAAGTACATTTGCTAACGCAGTAAAACTAGCAAAAGAATTGCAGCCTACGCTTGAAATGTTACAATCATTTAAGAGAGAGGCTTCCTATGCATTCTCTAGTGTTGGTGGAACTATTGTAACCAAAATACCTCAAGGCGAATTATTAGAAGCTTTTTATAAGTTTGCGAAGTCTAAAGATGGTGGTAAGGGTACGGGTGGTGTTGGTAAGGGCGTCAGTGGGGCTGGAAGTAAGATTGATGGAGAACTAATTAGAAAATATGTACGAGATATTGAAACACAGACAAATAGAAAAATACCAAAAAACCAAATGGAAGAATTAAAAAGTGCATTAAGAAATACAGAATATAAAAAGATGACGTCTTCAGAAACAAAGAGATATAGACGAGAGTTTAATAAAATTAAGAATTCATTAATTGATGAATGGGAAAAACAAACTGGTCAAAAATGGCCAACTTATACAGAAGATGTGATTTCAGAGAAAACAGGAAAAATCTTAAGAAAAAAAGGAGAACCTTATGATGCTCATCATATAATTGAAAACTCTTATCGTGGGGAACATGAGTGGTGGAATATCCATCCTGCTAAATTTCCTAATGAGCATCAAGCTGGTATTCATGGTTCGGGTTCACCAGGAAATAAACTTTTTAATGGAGGTAAATAATATGAAGTATGATTATCTAGTATCAAATAAACATAATAGCTTTTATCCAGTAGCATTAGAAGAGATAGAAGAAGTGGAAGAGGTATTAGGTTTGAAATTTCCAAAAGAACTAAAAGATTTCTTCTTAAATGTTGGGTATGGCTTTATCAAAGGTTCTAAGTACAATATTAATCGTATTATGGATCCTTATTCTATTAGAGATTTTCGATTAAAGCAAAATGATTATGAATTTTTTCCAGACATTGAAGTTTATGATGATCTTGAAGAAGAAATAATCTTTTTTGAAGGTAATGAAACAGTTTTAATTTCAATTAAATTAACAACAGAAGAAAATAATGGGATTTATTATGATGAATTTAAAATTGCCGATTCACTAGAAGATTTTCTTGCAAAAATATCAGAAAATGATTTATATTATATGGATTTAATTGATTGAAATAAGAAGAAATATTTTATCAAATAATCATAGTTCGAGAATGTAGTCTTATTGAAAAGAGGGTAGAAGCTCGTTCGATTAGGAAACGGCTTTTGTAATCGGATGAATGATAAAAACTATAGTATGTATTAAGATGAAAACTCCAGTGATTTTATGAATCATGACTGGAGTTTTTTATTCGAATATCCACATTTTGGGATTTTGTATAACCTTCCATAATATCTAATTGATTTTTAGCAATTTCATCAACATGTTGTTTTTATTATTTGTTTATATAGATATATAATAGTCTAACTGAATCTTCAATAGGCCATATCGCAAAAGGAGCAAAAGCGTCAAATGGAGTAAGGATAATTGCTAATGTAGTAAAATTAGCAAAAGAATTGAAGCCTACGCTTGAAATGTTACAATCATTTAAGAGAGAGGCTTCCTATGCATTCTCTAGTATTGGTGGAACTAACGTAACCAAAATACCTCAAGGCGAATTAATAGAAGGTTATTATAAGTTTGCGAAGTCTAAAGATGGTGGTAAGGGTACGGGTAAAACTGGTGAAATATCTAAGGAATCTGGAAAAGTAGCCCAAACATTAGAAGCAGCTAGAGCACAACAACGTACGGTAATAGAATCAGTAGAAAGTGGCGAAGTAGCTTTAAAAACAACGAAGCGTAAAGGGAATTATGGTGAAATGAAGATGGATGACTTTTTTGAAAGTCAAACATATACTAGAATTAGTGATGATCGTGTATTAACATTAGATCAAAAAATTGTTAAGGGAATAGATGGTATATATGAAAATTCATCTCCGCCGCCTAAGTATGTAATAGCGGAGGCTAAGTATAATACTGCGCAACTTTCAAATAAAAAAGATGGAAAGCAAATGAGCGAAACATGGATAGATGGTTCTAGACGTTTGGAATCAACTGTTGGAGAAGAAATGTTTTTGAATCCTGAAAATGTACAAAATATACTAATTAATGTTGATAAGGATGGTAATGTGGTTAAAAGCATTTTGGATTCTTCTGGGAAGAAAATAATTGAGTAAGGAGAATGAAATGAGAGATATTTTAAAAAATGAAGATTATTTCGAGGATTATTTAAATAGACAAAATAATAGAATAGAAAAGTATAAAGAATTAGCAATGAAAGTAAAAAATGAAAGACCAAATGATTTAGGTAGTATTAAAAGAGCTTATGGATATATTGAATCAATTTGTATTGATAAATTTAATTGTTTATATTCAATGGGAAGACCTATGGAAGTACTAAGAGATTTTTACCCCGAAATAATTGAGGCGATGAAAAAGGGGTGGAGTGGCAAATATAGATATATAGATTTATTGTGGGTTCTTTCTATTGGGATAATGCTAGATGTTTCAAAAGATTATATAATTGAATTAGAAAAGTTGGTAGAAAAAGAGAAATTGAATGATTATTTGATTGATTTTTTATTTAGTTATAAAGATGAAAATTGGGAAGGGAATACCACAGAATTTATCTTTGCAGACCCATATAAATCAATTTATCGTGTGGTCAATGCAAAGAATAAAGAAGAATCAGTAAAGGAATTGAAAGAATATTTAGAGGGAAAATGGTATAAGGGGCATAGTGATACAGGCTGGTATGATTCACATGAAAATAAAAATGATATCTACAATGGTTATTGGAGTTACGAAAGCGGAGCAATCGTAAAGATTTTAAAATTAGATGATTCAAGTTTAAAAAATACTTTATACTACCCTTATGATATGGTGCATTATCAAGGAAAATAAATGTAAAAATCCACAGTGTTCAACTTTTTACACTGTGGATTTTTTAGTTTGTGTTAAAGTAGCTATAAGGGTAATGTTGGTAAGGGATCTAGTGAGCTAGAAGTAAGATTGATGCAGAACTAATTAGGAATTAATAAATGGATTGAAGTTCAGAGGTTATTTAAATGATGCTGGGGAGATAATTAACTTTTTCCCAATTCTAGACTGATATTATCAAGATACAATATTTATAGGAGGATAAAATGAATAGTAATTTTGAATTTATTGAAGATAAAGAGAAAAATGATGAATTGATGTCAATATATTTTAACTTTATAAACGGTAAGTACTTGGAAAGAGCTTTGAGTTTTTTTGTAAAAAAAGAGGGGTTTGGACAAGAAATAGTATTCGTTCATTTTCAGTCTGATTTAGATGAATTTGATATGTCACAGCTACCTACACCTTTAGATGATAAACATGTGTTAGTTGAATTAGATTCTCCAGCTGTTGAGTCTGAACAACAAGTGTATTTGGACTTTGAAACTTTTTATAATTATTTGGAAGAACATGTGAAAAAAGAAGTGGAAAAAAATCCAGAAAGAAATGGATTAATGGATTTATTGGTGCAAGTTAAGCGTAGCTTAAATTTGTAATATCTTATAGCCATTTTACTAGATTCGTAGGGCAGAAAAAGAACTTTTTGAAGAACGCGTTTTTATTAGGATTTTATTATATTTCAATAAGGAAGATTGTCTGATATTGAATAAGTAAAGAGGAAGTTATAGATGAAAAAGACTCAACAAAAGAGACTTCACATTTGAGGTCTCTTTTGTTGATTTAAATTGAAAATTATTATTTGAGCGAATGCACTTTCGTACCTCACATTTCACAGGCACATAGGCTTCAATTGATGCTATATAGTATGTTTTTCAATGTCAAAAAACATTAAAAAAATAGGGCAAAATTATTAAATAGCCGGGTCCATTGTAGAAATATTTGAAGGTATTTCGCTCATAGGCGGATCTAATTTCTTAACTATCGTGGCAGAAGTAGGAACTGGTGGGTTAGCATCACCAATTGTTATTCCATTAGATATAGTAGCAACAGCTACTGGGGCAAGTCTTTTTGTACATGGTGGATTTGTTTGGAATAAATCGATTCAAAATACTAAGGATACTATTCAAAAAATCCAGTCTTCTGGTGGGGGTGCGGCTAACGGTAAACCTAGCAGTAACAAAAACACAAATGTAGATAATTTTGATGCAAAAACAGCTACAAATAAGCAAAAAGGGAATTATGGTGAAATAAAATCTAGTGACAATTTATTGAATAATCAAAGTTTAAAAGAAGCTGGATTTGATTTAAAGCCAGTCGGAAAAAGTGCACCAACAGGTATAAATGATAAAATAGTAAAAGGAATTGATGGATTATACGAAAATGCAAATCCAAATTCAAATATTAAATATGTTATTGATGAAGCTAAGTTTGGTAGTTCACAATTGGGGAAAACTAAAGATGGACGACAAATGTCAAATGATTGGTTGAACGGTTCTGAAACTGGAAAAAGTAGAATATTGAAAGCTGTTGATGGAGATGAAGTATTAGCAGAAAAGATTGCGAATGCATTGGAAGATAGTGAAGTTGAAAGAGTATTATCAAAAGTCGATAGTAGTGGAAACGTAAAAACATATAGGTTAGATGAAGAAGGAAACAATATTGGAGAATGGCCATAATTTAGAAGCTAGGAGGAATTAAATAGAATGAGAGATCAAATGTGCATAGAAGAAAAATGTAAAAAAGGAATAGAACTCCATAAAAAGTTTATTGAAGATAATAGAGAGGAGATTAGAAGTTTAGAAGAAGATGAAAAGAATGGTATACAAAGAAAGCCTAAAGATAATATAAGTATTATAGAAGGAAGATATTTAAGGAATTTTATACATGAGATGAACGACATTAGAGCAATGTATTCTTTAGGAGAAGACATTAGCACAATGGAAGTATATTTTTATAATGCAATGGATGATTTAGAGCATACAGGAGCTAGCAAAGTGGGTTATATATATATGCTTTGGATAATTTCTTTAGGAATTTTGTTAGAAACGGATAAAAAGAATATAGAAAGATTAAAAAAGATAGTTGATACAAAAAATATGAATGACGCAGTAATTGATTTCCTCTTATGCGCTAGTGATATTGGATACACAAACATGACGAACAGATATTATAAAGAAAATCCATATGCAAAAACGAGAGAGATTATAGAACTTGCACAAACAGATAAAAAAGAAGCATCTAAAAGATTACAAACGTACATGGAGAAAGAATGGTTTAAAGGTCATTATGATTATGAGTGGAAAAATGCGCATAAAGAAACTGGATATGTAGGATATTGGAGCTTTGAGACAGCTGCAATAGTAAAGATACTCGAACTTGATGATACAAGTTTAAAAGATAATAATCATTATCCATATGATTTGGCACATTATAAAAATGAAATGAAATTCAAGCATATAGACCTAAGTGAATATCACTATGAAGATGAGACAGAAGAAATCGAGGATATAGTAGAAGGAATTGAACATAATCCTGCATTGGAAAATATTATTCCGCCAAAATGGCATTCATTGGTCAATGAATTAATACATGATTATGAGAATATGGATGATAGTAGTTTTTATGAAAAATACAAAAAAACGATAGGAATAGGTCAAGTGTGGTTCTTACCACAAGAGTATGAAGAAGAAAATGAGCAAAAAAATCTATTAGGAAGTTTAATTGTGTTTGCCCTGACGGTAAGAGATTATATATTACAACTGGACTATAAAGAAGATTTAGAGGACTACATTGATAATCTTAAAAATTTCTGGAATGGATCAGAAACAAAGTTAATTCAATTTATGTTAGAAAATGATCAAAATTATTATGCATGGGTACCAAAAGAAGCAAGTATCCCAAATATGTATGAAGTAAAGATAGAGAGTGTCGATGTAGAGGAAGTTCTATAACGAACAAATCGAAATGTTTTTTATTATATGTAATATTAGAATGCATTTTACTAGTTAATTGAAAACAATGCATGCGTGGCAGAAAAAAGGATGTATCGTTACTAAAAATTAGAGGGAAAGAAGGGGGTTGGATTGAGTTAAGCACCTCATTGTCAATATACGACAATAGGTGCTTTTTTGCGTGCAATGAAGAAAAAATAAAAGATTCATTTTCACTCTATTTCATCTTTGAAATACATGTTATAATTTGGAAAAAAATATATTCTTAATTTTTAGATAATTAAAAGGTGGTAGATTACTATATGAGTACATTAAAGAAAATTACTAACAATATTTCGAAAGTTATTATAGGAAAAAACGAATCGATAGAACTAGCAGCCATTGCTCTAATAGCAAGGGGGCATATTTTATTAGAAGATGTACCTGGAACAGGAAAAACAACGTTAGCGAAAAGCTTGGCTAAAAGTGTGGACGCTAAATTTCAAAGAATACAATTTACAGCGGATACTTTGCCTGGAGATGTTATTGGCCTTGAATATTTTGATGTGAAGGAATCGGATTTTAAAACGAGGTTAGGACCCATTTTTGCAAATATCGTATTAGTGGATGAAATTAATCGAGCTGTACCGAGAACACAATCTTCGTTACTTGAGGTTATGGAAGAGCGTACTGTTACAATTGCGAAACAGACACATTCATTACCAGAACCTTTTTTAGTTATAGCAACGCAAAATCCACTCGAATCAGCGGGCACATTTCCGTTACCAGATGCTCAGTTAGACCGGTTTTTACTCACAATACGCCAAGGTTATCCTACGAGAGAAGCTGAAAAGGAAATAATGAATCGGTTTCAAATGAATGATCCATTAGAAACGTTACATTCTATTATTTCAAGTGAAGAAATTATTACGATGCAAAAGCGTGCAAGAGAAGTGTTAGTAGGGAATGATGTGCAAGATTATCTCCTTGAAATTATTGAAGCAACTCGTAACCATGAGTTAATTGAAATTGGTATAAGCCCTCGGGGAACGTTGGCATTTATGAGAGCAATTCAAGCACGGGCAATATTAAATGAAAGAGATTACTGTACGCCAGATGATATTAAGACGCTCGCTGCATCCGTTTGTGCTCATCGTTTAACGTTAACGATTGAGGGAGAGATGAAAACGACGAAAGAACAAATTATGAAAGAAATTCTTCATACGATTAGTGTGCCAGTGGAGAACGTACGATGAATCAACAGCTTGTGTATACACCTTTAGCGGAGCCTTTCGTAATGGGGGTTATGTCAGTTGTAGCCGTTATTTTAAGTGTATTTTCAAGTAATCTACTGTTTCTATCTCTCGTATTTTTGTATGTAATTTTAATAGGTGCTATGCATGTATATATACGTAAAGTATCTCGTGTTGAATGGGAATATAGCCAAGGAAATTCAAACGTTTTTATAGGTGAAACGAATATGTGCAAAATGAAAATCTCAAACAAGTCGTTATTCCCTATTTTCAATATCGTATTTCGATTTAAATGTGAAAATAAGTTAACTTGGAATCATGATGAAATAAACAAAAATCATAGTACAGGTTCAAATTATTATATAAATTTTAATATAAAAGGAAGAGAATCGGTTTCATTTGATTTGCAAGCTGTAGCTGTAAAAAGAGGAATTGCGAAATGGGAAGAAGTTGAAATTGTCATTACGGATCCCTTTGGATTCATAACGAACCATATAACGTATAAACAAGTTGGAACGCCGTCTTATTTAGTTTTACCAGCTGTTCCGAAAATGCAAGTTCCTGAATTGCAAGAATGGTCACGAGGGTTTCGAAAAGCGATGTCATCCCCCTTATATGATGAAACGAAAGTAATGGGAGTGAAGTCGTATGAAAATGAAGATTTTCGTTCTATCCACTGGAGTGCAACAGCGAAAACAGGGACGATAACCGCGAAAAAGTACGAGCGAACACAATCAGATAAATATGCGATATATCTCAACTTGCAAAATAAAAGCGGTATTTCTTTGCGAAATGATACAGAGGAACTCATTGAATTAACGGCAGGCATATGTAAACAACTGCTTATGCAAAACTGTTCATTTGAAGTATGGATCAATAGCGTAAAAGATAACGGTTTGCTACATATAAAGAACGGTCATAACCGAAAACATTTGCAAAATGTATTAAAAGTACTTGCCTCAATATCGGACCAAGATACTCCTGTATCGTCTACTTATTTTTACACAGCAGGCTTTCGGCGAAAAGAATTGGATGCAGTTCCTTTAATTCTTGGTACTTCCCCAAAGAAATACAGTAGAACGAATAAATGGGTCGTAATTAAAGAATAAGAAGGGGTTTATGTTATGGCTAATAAAGAGCGACATATGAAGGTGAAGATTTGGAGTATTAGAGTTTTCATGATACTTTTCTTTACGGTTAGTGCGATAACGTTATCACAAGGTGTTGTGCATGTACAAGACATAGTAAAAGGGCTTTTTTCTAGTAAGACGGAGACAATATCGGAAAGAAATTATGATTTTACTAGTTTAGATGAACAGTTTGATGAACCTGAAAGAATTATAGATGAAGAAACAGGAGTTGTAGATACAAGAACAAAAACAGATAGGAAAATTCCACTTTTTGTACGAAAAAATTCATGGACTGATGTGTTTTCTGTTCTTTCAAATGCATGGATTAGTGTCGTTTTTTATGTAATTATTGCAGTGGTCATTCTCTATGCTTTTTATAAATTAACGAGGAGAAAGGTAACGAAATTAGAAATAGAACAGGATAAACAATCGATAACAAAAGAAAATATGGATAGAACCGAAAAGAACAAGAAAGTGAAGCATCAGTTTGAACAGCCGTTACTTAAAGATAAGATAAGGCAAACGTTAGTGGAATGGGAAAGAACATTACCGTTTCATGAACAGAGAAGGCCATATGAAACGATGCAACAATGGTTAAGCAGAATTTGTAGAACGCAAGATATTATTCCGATATATGAGTCTGTCCGATATGGAGAAAAGACGTATACGGAGTTAGATGTAGAGAAGACTGTACGATGGATAGAGCGAGACGGGAAGGCGTGACATTAATATAAGTAAATGAAATTAACTGTAAATTAATTTCGTTTACTTATATTTAATTACATGGTAATGTATACTTACTTTTTTATATCTCTACCAATGTAAAAAGGTAGCCTTAGTAAAGTATTGCTCGTTGAATTTTTTTTTGAGGTTATCTTCACTTCATCAATATAGAATGAAAAAGTGATGAATCCATTACGGGTATCATGTAAATAAAAAATATAATTTATATTTAAATTTTTGTGAGGGTGTGAAAATAGAATGAAACCGGTATTGAAAAACATACTCCTTTCCTTTATTTTTTCTGCAGCAGGGATGTGTTGGTTCCTATTTATGTTAGTTAGAGGAGACGGAGATTGGTTATTGTCTTGGGTAGGTGTATTAATGGCCTTTTTATCTTTATACACGTTAATAGATTTATATTGTAAGTATACATACGATAAAAAATTAAGTGAATTGTTTATCAAAGCAACAATTACTACCTTTAGTTTTGCAGTATTGGGAATCACATTTGGTATTGTACACGAGCTATTACAGCCATGGAGTCTTAGTTTAATGGTTTGGTATTGGTTGTTAGTGTTACTTTTATTTGTAACGACCATAATATTATTAGTTTTTGTATTATTTGTTAATCGTAAAAATTATAATATTCCTGGGAGATATAGAATACTTATACTGTTTAATCTATTTCTTACGTTAGCCCCAGTGCTGTGGCCATTACTACTTACTCTTATCGGGAATGGCATGAACGCTAGTGCAGGATGGTAAAAGTGAATGAACTAAAAAGTTGATATAGGGTTTTAAGTATGTAAGAGAACGTGTTTTGATAAATTGAAAACACGTTCTTTTTTTATTTTCATACATTACTTTTTCTCATCTGGGCGTCTAATTTTGAAAGTAAGTATTTCGTAAGGAATGGATAAGAAAAAAGAGAGATTTATTATATAAGATGAAAGTGTAGCTTGAATCAATACGATATGGATAGAGGAGAGAACCTTATGAAAAAATGTACTTCAATAAAGTTAGGAAGTTTTGCAGTTTTAATAGCGGGTACTACTCTTTTCGCACCAGGTTTTAATGTGAAAGCAGAGTCTACTCAAAATATTTCTAGTCCGTCACAAGCACAGGATCAAAAGAATCGGAATAGTTGGAAACAAATAATGCAGGAAACAGTACAGCTTGGAACACCAGGGGTATTAGCGAGGGCATCAAACAATGGAAAGATTAGTAGTTATACTGCAGGCGTCGCGGATTTAAATAGTAAGAAACCAATGAAATCGGATTATCGTTTTCGGATTGGAAGTGTGACGAAGACTTTTACTGCTACGACTGTTCTTCAATTAGTAGGAGAAAATCGTGTGCAACTTGACGATTCTATTGAAAAGTGGCTACCTGGCCTCATTCAAGGAAATGGATATGATGGCAATCAAATTACGATACGTCAACTTTTGAACCATACAAGTGGTATAGCTGAATATTTAAAGTCAAAAGACGCTGACATTATGAATTCGAAAAAAACGTATACAGCAGAAGAAATAGTGGAAATAGGGCTTGCTCTACCTCCAGATTTTTCGCCAGGTAAAGGTTGGTCGTATTCAAACACAGGATACGTAATACTAGGAATGCTTATTGAAAAAATAACTGGTAATAGTTATGCGGAAGAAATTGAAAAGCGAATTATTGAACCTTTGGACTTGTTAAATACGTTTTTACCAGGTAATTCACCAGTCATCCCAGGAAAGAATCATGCTCGAGGGTATATGAAAATTGACGAAACAAGTGAATTGAAAGACATGACGTATTATAATCCGAGTTTAGCTAATTCAGCGGGAGATATGATTTCAGATGCGGACGATTTAAATAAGTTCTTTTCATCTTTGCTCGGTGGTAAGTTATTGAAAGAACACGAGCTAAAAGAAATGCTTACTACAGTTCCAATAGAAGGAAAAGATCTTGGTGATGGATATGGCCTTGGGATCTATGAGACGAAACTTCCAAACGGTGTTTCAGTTTGGGGTCACGGAGGAGCAATTCCTGGGTTTATGACTTTTGCTGGCGGAGTAATTGGAGGCAAGCATACATTTGCTGTCAATGTTAACTCTTTAGGTGCGGCTGGTATTCTTACACAGTTTAATAAAATGATGCAAATTGAATTTAAGAAATAAATGAAAAGAATGTAAATGGGATCCTGTTTTAAGGGCAGTATTAGTATTCATAGTATGGCATCAAGTGTAATTCAAACTTATAGTCTGGTGGTAAAAAAGGATGTCGGTTACACGACATCCTTTTTTATTGAGAATCAAAGAGGTGTGTTTTGAATTTTGAAAATTGTTTTTTTGCAATCATTCCATATAATGAAAGGTATAGGGGATATACAGGGGAGTTATGAATGGAGAATACTTTAGTTTGTTAATTGTTTTTATTTTAATAAATAAAAGTAAATTGATTTGGAGTGAAATTCATTGGGAGAAAATCAGTTTAGATGGAGTAACACACAATTACGAGAACATGTTGAAGTAATAGATGGTAAAAGAAGTCCGCACATTTTATGTAAGAACGCAACTTATTTAAATTCCTATATGCGCGAGTGGATGCAAGCAAATATTTGGATCTATGATGACCGGATTGTTTATGTAGGGGAAAAGCTGCCAGTGCAACTGCATGAATGTGAAGTCATTGATTGTGATGGAAAGTATGTAGTTCCAAGTTACATAGAACCTCATGCACATCCGTATCAATTATATAATCCTGAAACTTTAGCGAATCATGCGATGCAGTTTGGGACAACAACTTTTATTAATGATAATTTAACTTTATTTTTCACATTACAACGTGAAGAAGCATTTCGTTTATTAGATGAATTTGAAAAGATTCCAGCAAGTATGTATTGGTGGTGTCGTTTTGATGGACAAACTGAATTGCAAAACGGGGAAACTTTATTTAATCGTGAAGAAATAATAGAATGGCTTAAGCATAAAGCAGTTCTTCAAGGCGGCGAACTAACAGCGTGGCCAAAACTATTACATGGCGATGATGAAATGTTAACTTGGATGCAGGAAACGAAGCGATTGCAGAAGAAAGTAGAAGGACATTTTCCAGGTGCATCTGAAACGACTTTAGCGAAGTTAAAACTGTTAGGTACAGATTGTGATCATGAAGCGATGACAGGGCAGGAAGCTTTCACTCGTCTTATGCAAGGTTACACTGTTTCCCTAAGAAATTCTTCAATCCGCCCAGATTTAGAAGTTTTACTGAAAGAATTGTTGGAACTAGGCGTAAAGCAGTTTGATAGATTCTTTTTTACAACAGACGGCTCACATCCTTCGTTTTATGAGAATGGAATGACAAACGTTATGATTTCTACCGCGATAAAACAAGGAGTGCCAGTAATAGATGCATACGATATGGCAAGTTATAATATTGCTCGTTATTATAATATGGAACATGTACATGGTTCGATTGCGACAGGTAGAATTGCTAATATCAATATTTTAGAAAGTAAAGAAAACCCAGTACCAATTAGTGTCCTTGCAAAGGGGAAATGGGTGAAGCGTGACGGTGTAAATACACATGAGGCATTACATATAGACTGGAGTAAACATAAAGTAACTCCATTATCATTAGATTGGTCAATAGAAAAAGAGGATATGATTTTCTCTAATAAAACGGGGATACACTTATTAAATAACGTTATTACAAAACCATACACTAGTGAAATCAATATAGACTGTGATGAATTGTCCACAGATCATGATGAATGTTTCCTTATGATGATTGCCCGTGATGGCAGTTGGCAAGTGAATACAGCTGTGAAAGGTTTTGCGAAAAAACTAGGTGGGCTTGCTAGCTCTTATTCTGGTACAGGTGACATCATTCTTATCGGAAAAAGAAAAGAAGATATGCTAACAGCTTTTCGTAGAGTAAAAGAGCTCGGTGGTGGAATGGTCATAGTAGAAAACAATGAAGTGTTACACGAAATAGCATTACCATTGCTCGGGATTATGTCTAATTTAAAAATGAGAGAATTAATACAGGAAGAGAAACAGATGGTGAAATTACTACAAGAGCGTGGCTACGCGTATGATGATCCAGCATTTACAATTTTATTCTTTTCTGCGACGCACTTGCCTTTTATACGAGTAACACCTATAGGATTATATGATGTGAAAAGTAGTAAGGTAGTTGCCCCGCCCGTGAATTTGATAAAGCAATATTAAAAGGAAAGATCCTATAAAAATTTTATTTTATAGGATCTTTCTTATTATTAGCATAAGAATATTGTAAGCCTCAAATGATATAGTATCTAAATCATTTGAGGTGATATGTAAATATGAAAAAAATATTTTACATTTTAAGCGTATTTATTCTGTGTGTATCGATACAACACGTTGTACATTCCCAATCAGATGCACCAGAGTTATCTTCGGATTGTCTCGAAGAAAGAAAAGTTAGAGATGAAAAGTATGTGAAGAATATAATACAGGACATTAAATCCACATTTAATTTAAATATTGATGAACATAGTTTTTGGGAAGTAAGTAAAAGAGATTTGGAGGCTGCCCATTTGATGTATGGTGGAAAGGAAAATGATTCTTATTATACTTCGCTAACTAAAATTTATGACAGTGGTGGATTTAGCGAACAGCCCAGCCTATTTGTGAGGGCGCAAGAAGCATTTTTACTTTATAAAGAAAAAGATAATATCAATGTAATGAAACGCCTAAAACTAGACGTTGAAAAAGGGGAATGGCTCGTTATAAAAACGAAAAAGAAGAAAGGGAAAAAAGTGAAATTTAAGCCGTTGCAATGTGAAAAAGATTATATGAAAAAGAGAAATGAATAACAAAATACTTATTCATGCTGTTTTTATTCAACGATATTTTGCTGTTGATTTGAAATAGAAAAAGGTAAACAAACATATTAGCTTTATGGAATATGTTTATTTACCTTTTTTTGAGAGATTTAATAATTGGGGATTATTTACTGCCTAATGAATTTATAACATTCAATGAATTTGTTCTTCATAAACATTAGATTTTGTGTCAAATGATTTATACATTGCCGAAACACCTATGTATATTTTATTCTACAGTATTTATAAAAGAATGTTGGCTATTCATAAGAAATATGATTGGCACGGTTTTTGCTTGTATTACATGTAAGGAAGGGAGATTGTATGTAAGGAATCTGTACTCGTAATAGTATAAAACAAGCTACTATTGCATTATTAATCATAGTTGTATTTATAGCGGAACTGTAAATACATATAAATAAGTGGGTTTTTGGTTTTGGAATTCTGAATTTTCTTTTAAATTATTAGGGGGCAATGGTATGGTTAAATATTCGAAAATTTCTAAGTGGATTCTTGGTGTTGGATTAGTGACAATAACATGTAATGGTTTGCAAATTCAAGCAGAGACAAAAGAGAAAAACGTGAAGAACGTATTACAAATGGAGCCGGTAGGAATACAGAAATCTGTTAATGAATTGGCGCACCCTTCAAAAGTACAAGAAAATGCATCTTTTACAAAACGGTTAAAATTAGCGGATTTATCGCAGCGTCCACTAGCACCAACCGATAATATTAAACCGTTAGCTGAAGAAAAAAAGTATTCAATGGCTGAGTTAAATCAATTAAATAACAAACAATTAACTGATCTTCTTGTGACAATTAAATGGTATCAAATTCCGGAATTATTTCAGTTTAATAGTGATAGTCTTAAATTCTATCAAGATGATAGCCGAATGCAAGCAATTATTAATAAACTAGAAGAACAAGGACAAACTTATACGAAAGATGATTCAAAAGGAATTGAAACATTAGTAGAAGCTCTACGTGCAGCATTTTATTTAGGTTTTTACCATGATGAATTAAGCAAACTAAATGAGCGTAGCTACCATGATAAATGTTTACCAGCTTTAAAAACAATTGCAAAAAATCCAAATTTCAAACTTGGTACATCAGAACAAAATAAAGTAATTGCATCATATGGAAAATTAATTGGAAATGCATCAGCAGATGTTGAAACGGTTTTATATGCAGGTGAAATTTTTAAACAATATAACGATAATCTTGCAACTTTCATTGAAGACCGAACAAAAGGAGACGCTATATATGAGTTGATGAAGGGAATTGACTTTGATATTCAGACGGATATGTTCACGACTGGAAAAGAGCCAAAAGATACGATGTGGTTTCGAAATATTGATAACTTTATTAATGAAATAAATCGTTTTGCACTACTTGGTACAGTAACAAATAAAAACGGATGGTTAATTAATAATGGAATTTACTATGCTGGCCGATTGGGCAAGCTTCATAGCACGCCCACAAAAGGACAACAAGTTGTTACAGATGCAATGCGAATTTATCCATATTTAGGAGAGCAATACTTTGTTGCGGCAGAACAAATTACTACAAATTATGGAGGAATAGATGCGAACGGCAAAACTGTAAATTTAGATCAAATTCGAGAAGAGGGTAAAAAGAAATATTTACCGAAAACGTATACGTTTGATGATGGTGCAATTGTCTTTAAAGCTGGGGATAAAGTTAGTGAAGAGAAAATTAAACGTCTATACTGGGCGGCAAAAGAGGTGCGTTCTCAATTTTATCGTACAGTTGGTAGCGATAAACCACTTGAAAGTGGACATGCTGATGATGTGTTAACGATGGTTATTTATAATAGCCCAGATGAGTATCAATTTAATCGTCAACTGTACGGATATGAAACGAATAATGGTGGGATTTATATTGAAGGGACAGGGACTTTCTTTACATATGAACGTACACCAGAGCAAAGTATTTATAGTCTGGAAGAATTGTTCCGCCATGAATTTACGCACTACTTACAGGGAAGGTACGAAGTTCAGGGATTATGGGGCCAAGGGGAAATGTATCAAAATGAACGTTTAACATGGTTTGAAGAAGGGAATGCAGAGTTCTTTGCAGGTGCAACGCGATTAGATAGTGTAGTACCACGAAAAAGTATAATTGGTGGGTTATCTAATGATCCTACAAAACGTTATACAGCATCACAAACATTAAATGCGAAATATGGAACGTGGGATTTTTATAATTATTCGTTTGCACTACAATCATATATGTATAATAAGCGCCCAGAAATGTTCGATAAAGTACATGATTTAATTCGCGCAAATGATGTTTCAAGTTACGATGAATACCGTGCTACATTAAGCAAAGATAATAAGTTAAATGAAGAATATCAATCTTATATGCAAATGCTTATTGATAATCGTGATAAGTATACAATTCCACAAGTATCAGATGAGTATTTAACTCAGCATGATCCAAAATCGCTTTCGGACGTTACTTCAGATATTACGAATGAAGCGAAACTAAAAGATGTGAAAGTAACAAAGAATAAATCACAATTCTTTAATACATTTACACTACAGGGGACATATACAGGAAGTGCGGCTAAAGGAGAAGTTGAGGACTGGAAAGTGATGAATGAAGCAACAAATGATATGTTGAAACGCCTTTCAGGAAAAGAGTGGACTGGATATAAAACATTGACTGCTTATTTTGTAAATTACCGTGTAAATAATGCTGGGCAATTTGAATATGATGTTGTGTTTAGCGGAGTGAATACGGAAGAAGGTACGGCTGTAGAAAAAGAACCAAATAATTCATTTGAAACAGCAAACCCACTATCTTTGAATATTTTGTTAAGAGGAACCTTGAGCGATCAAGATCAGGGGGATAAATTTGTTATTGATGTAAAGGATCAAAAAGATTTACAAATTTCGGTTACGAACGAACAAAATCTTGGATTGAACTGGGTATTATATTCTGAATCAGATCTAAATAATTATGTAGCTTATGCAACAAAACGTGATGGAAACAAATTGCTTGGAAATTATAATGCAAAGCCAGGGAAATATTACTTAAGTGTATATAAGTATGGTGGTGGAACAGGGAATTATACGGTACAAGTAAAATAGTTTACTATAGTTTGTTTTGAAAGGCTACTTATCGCATTTTGTAGCGAAATAAAGTAGTTTAATGTTAAACATTAAACTACTTCAATATATCCCTGTTCTAATTATAGAACAGGGATATATTGGCTTTACATTTTTAAATTAAATAATCTCATTGGATTTTGATAAGAAAATAATTAATATAGATTTGAATTCTCATTCGTAAAGCATGTTTTAATCTTCTTAATGCTCTTTCATTTTTGTCTCAATGTTTGTTTTCAAATCAGTGGATACTCGATTGAAATACCCCAAAACGATCTTCCTAATATCATCGGATATAACTTTCAAATCACTAGCTAAGTTTTCAGCGAGATGTTCTTTTTCTATCGGCTGTAACTTCGTATAAAATTCACTAGCCTGCGTAAAGTTATCCTGTTTCGTTATAGAAGTTCTTTCAAGTTTACCTTCAACGTACCTTCCTTCACCGGTTGTAATTTGATTAGCAGGTGTCCAATCTTGCTGCTGGTTAATCGTTAATTTACGAAATTCGGGACCAATTCTTCTTCTTTGTGAATCACTGTAAATGTTAGCGCGCCCTTGCAGCATTTTATCATCTGATAGTTCTGCACCATCCAGTAAATTAGAAGGGGAGAATGCGACTTTTTCTACTTGTTCCATAAAATTTTCAGGATTTTTATTTAATACCATTTTCCCGACTGGTATGAGAGGATACGTTTGTTCATCCCATACTTTTGTGTCATCTAAAGGATCATAAGAAAGGTGCGCTTCATCTTTCGGATCCATGAGCTGGACGTATAAACCATACTCCACTGGTTTACCATTTTCAATAGCATCATATAAATCTTTCCCGCTATAATCAGGATTTTCGGCAGCTAGTTTAATTGCTTCTTTACTAGTAATGTACTGTACACCTTCAAACGGGTACCAATGATACTTTACATACTTTCGATTACCTTCCGCATTTCTCCATACATATGTATTAACACTATGTCCTGGAATGTGGCGAAGACTTTTGGCCGTACCATTATTAGAGTATAAACGGACAACAAAATGAATAGATTCAGGTGCTTTAGCGACAAAACTCCAAAATCTATTAGGGTCTATTAAGTTATTTTTAGGTGAAGGCAATAATGCTTGAATCGTTTCAGGGAAACGCATCGGATCACGGACAGAAAAAACAGGAATGTGATTACATAAAAGGTCAAAAATTCCTTCTTTTGTATAAAATTTTGTAGAAAAACCGCGTACATTTCTAGCAGTATCCGGTGTTCCTTTCGTACTAACAGCTAACGAAAATCGCACCATAACAGGAACTTTCTCATTAGAATTTTGTAAAAAACTTAATTTAGTATGTTCAGACATCGAATATATCGTTTGAAAATAACCGAACGCACCAAATCCTTTTACATGAACAGGTCTTTCTAAAATTTTTTCATGAATAAATTCTTGTAACGTCTCGTGAAGTACACTATCTTGCTCTAGAACAGGTCCACGTGAACCAACTGTTTGTGAGTGAAATTTAGCTGGTTCAGTAAGTTCTCGATGTTTATTAAAGTCTTCATCTAATAAATCTTTCTTATATTTATCATGTTTTTCATTCATCGATATAGCCTCCAAATTTTTCGTCGATTGTTACTAAATATGATTCTATAGTCCTAATTATGTATGACATGCAAAGTAACATACCGCTAGATGAAAAAAACACATATGTAGTGGACCTGTTGAAATAGAAGAAATTATGGAAAAATGAATATCGGGAAGAGAAAGCACACGTTTTACTAAAAAGGTGGAAGAAAACCACTATTAAAATTTCAATCTTAAAACTTAATTTATAAACGATTATATAGAGAATGAACGTTAAAAAAGGAAAAATAACTAGGAGGAATTTAACATGTCGGATTGGTTTCAATTAGATAAAGAATATATGATGTCTACATATTGTCGTACAGAGGTTGCAATGGAAAGAGGAGAAGGGTGTAAACTGTATGATGTAGATGGTAAAGAGTATTTAGATTTATTTTCTGGCGTAGGAGTAAATGTATTAGGATACAATCATCCTAAAATTGTACAAACGACAATGGAGCAAGTTACAAAATCGTTGCATTTACCGTTTCATTTTTTAAACCCAGTTGCGATTGAGTATGCAAAGAAATTAGTGGATTGCTCATTAAAAAACGGAAAGGTCTTTTTTACAAACTCTGGTACGGAAGCGACAGAAACAACTTTGAAATTAATTGATAAATATAGAGCTAATACGAATGAAGAACGTGAAGGAATTGTAGTGCTGAAGAAAAGTTTCCATGGGCGTACGTTAGGGGCACTACATTTTACGAGACAAGAAAGTGTATATCAAAATTTCCCTAAAACATCGATTCCTGTATACGAAGTAGAGCGCGAAAATATAGACCAATTAGAAGAGACTATTATTAAAGAAAACCCAATTGCGATTATGCTAGAGCCTGTATTAGGAAGTGGGGGGATTTATCCTTTATCAAGTGAATATTTGCATGGTATTCAATATTTATGTGAAAAATATAATGTACTTCTTGTCGTTGATGAAGTTCAAAGTGGTATGGGGAGAACCGGGAAACTGTTTGCGTATCAAAATTTTAATATTACACCGGACATTATTCAAATTGGTAAAGGAGCAGGAGGCGGGATACCGCTAGGGGGAATTATTGTAGGTGAAAAGTTATGTGATGTATTTTCACCAGGAGATCACGGGACAACATTTGCTCATTCATCAATGGGAACAGCTTTAGGTTTAACTGTATTAAATACATTACTTGATGAGGGGTTAATGCAAGAAGCTTATGAAACGTCACTATATTTGAATGACAAACTGCAAGACATTCAGAAAGAAAATTCTTATTATATT
Source organism: Bacillus cereus group sp. BceL291 (assembly GCF_051776705.1). Classification (NCBI taxonomy): domain Bacteria; kingdom Bacillati; phylum Bacillota; class Bacilli; order Caryophanales; family Bacillaceae; genus Bacillus; species Bacillus cereus group sp. BceL291. The sequence goes on from NZ_JBPWAP010000020.1 coordinate 77,190, forward strand.
CAGGAAGTGCGTCATGCTGGCATGATGTTTGGAATTAGTCTGAATGATACGAATGAAAATGTGAAGAAATTACAGGTTGAGCTAATGAATAAAGGAATGTTAGTCGATGTAACACAAGGGAATATTATTCGATTACTTCCGCCGTATATTATTACAAAAGAGGAAATTGATGCATTTATTAATCAGTTTATTTCTTGTCTGGTTAAAGTAGCTGTTTTAACAATTGTTTAAAAATAAATTTCAAGTTCTACTCTTCAGAATACATTCTTTTTTGAATTGTACTTTATGAAAAAAAACTATCTTTTATACAGATAGTTTTTTTTTCATAAATATATCAGTAGCTATGAAATATTCTTAATTATTTCTTCAGTTGTGATTGGTAAAATAGTATGTCTTCATCTACCAAAAAAATGTGTCTAAAAGGGGAATAATTTGAGTTATTGATTTGAATTTTAAAAGTTTTATTTCAGAAGCATTATTTTATTTAGTAATTTATATATTACTAGACGACATTTGTCTGGTAAAAAGCCAAAAAATAAGAATGCTAGAACATTTTCAAAAAAATAACATACGAATATAAATATAATGAGAATGAGGTGATATGTTGGAATACAAGGATATTCAATTCACGTCCTTACAAATGAGAACTGATAGATTTGGGTGGGCCGGTATTCAATATACAAATAAAAAGCAAGCTATTTTATTTACTCGAAATGGAGGGGAAGAATGGGATATTGTCAATCCTCTTAATTCTATAATATTATCCATATATCCGATAAACTCTCGAAGCTCTTGGGCATATGGTTTAACAAAAACGAATGATAATCTAGTGCCTGCTATATTTTATACAGTTAACAGAGGGGAAAAATGGAGTGAGTTTATTTTACCAATTGAAGAAAATTGGGAGAAATCGACTGATGTTCAGGTACAATTGCATGCCACGAATATGGATAGTATATGGATTATAATATCTAGAAAACTCGCATCGAATAAATTTGAGCATAATTTGTATTATTTGAAAACTAAAGGACAAGTATGGAAGGTAATAAGAAAAATAAATATTAGTGATAGTATATCAGGTGTAACATTTATAAATAGGTTAGTTGGTTTTATTTCTCTACAAAAAAATATAAAGAATCAACGATATTTAAAACGATAGATGGTGGTAGAACCTGGCACCCTATAAAAAACAATCAGAATATTCAAGAGGTTAATAACGGGAATTCCATGGCTTATAAAACGATCTATAAAAATAACTTGTTAGCGATACCAACTAAAACGAATGATAATATATTTTTTATAAATTATTCATTTGATAAAGGTAACACATGGCATACTCCAAATCGAAAAATAAACACTAGTAAAGTTGCTATTTCTTTTTTCAGTGCACATTATGGTTGGGTTATAAATAGTGAGAACGGAGATGTGTATCAAGTAAAGAAAAAAGCATCGGAATGGATAAAATTATCAAGTAATCCGTTGTTAAAAAATGTATTTTGTTTACATTTTATAAATGAGCATAGTGGCTGGGCTTGTAGTAAAGAAGAAATATTTACTACAACAGATAGGGGTATAACCTGGAAGAAAGTGTTATATAAAATTAATCATATTGATAAATTAACTTAAAAAAGAGTCCTAAAAAATTAGGACTTTTTTTATGATTTTTAAAAGGCGAGAGTTGTAATATACATAATTAGAAGGGGGAAGGATAAAAGCGTAAAGCATATATTTTCAAAAAAATGGACGTTTGTTTTTACACAGTACAATCCATTTTTGAATATATTGATAAAGTAGCAAATTTAGAGGGAATAGTAATACTTAATATTTTATGTTCATATTAATGATGCCACATGGTGTGTAAAAAAGGGGGATTGTAATGAGATCATTAACAGTTATTATTTCGTATAGTGATAGAGCACAAATATTAGAAGATTTAATTAAAAATGTATGGGAGCTAAACCCAATTGAAATTATTGTTATGCTCCCTAATGATAGAAGTAAATTATATGAAATAGCAAAGAAATATAGATGCCGAATTGTTTTGACAGAGAAATATAGTGGGCATTATCGCGGATATGAAGCTTTTATAAAGGAAGCAAGAGGAGATGCTTTATTATTTTTAGATGGTAAATTTTCATTATCTACAGATGAAATGAAGGGATTTATTGAACCAATTGTTACAAATCAGGCTGATGTAATTTTGAATAAAATAGATAAGTTTATAGAAATAGATAAATGTCCGAATGTGGATATTGTATGGAGAAAAATGTTAAATGAAATTTTAGGTCGGCCAGATTTAAAATGCAATTCAATGCTTTCATTACCATATGTGCTTACGAAGGAAGTATTGGTTAATATCGGTTGTGATTTTATAGAAGATGCCATTCTTTCTCATATCAAGATTGTGAGTCAAGGGTGGCGGATTAGCGATCAATATGCAATAAACACTTTATCTAAAGATGAAACTTTAGAAGAAAAAGGATATTTAATAAAAAAGGAACTATCAAAAAATGAAAAAGAGAAAGTGAAAAAATATCTAATTGGAATATCTAAAGGGATAGAGGAAAAAGGGAGAAGAGGAGGGTTTACTGATGCAGGAAAAAGAAGAGATATTATTCAAAGGTTAGGTGAATTAAAACAATACCCTTGTTATCATCAAGGTTTTGGGATGCATTCTTCAATTTATGGTGGAAAGCAACTTTCTGTAATTATACCGGTGCAGGATGAAGAAGAAACTATAGAACAAGTGATACTTGAGACTAGAAAAATAGAACCGCTAGAAATTATTGTTGTTGTAAATGGGTCAACAGATAATACCGCCAATATTGCTAAAAGTCTTGGTGCTACTGTTATTAAATATAACGAGCGACTTGGCCATAATGTTGGACGTGCAATTGGGGCACTTGAAGCGATAGGAGATATTCTCTTATTTATTGATGGTGATTTTAGTATTTCAGGAAGTGATTTGCATTGCTTTACGCAAGCAGTCTCAGATGGTGTAGATATAGCATTAAATAATCTAAATCCAAGTTTAAATCCGCCTTTTTATATTGTTGATATTGTAAAGTATATGCTTAATTTAGCATATAATCGTCCTGAATTAAGTAATGGTTCGTTAGTAGCTATTCCACATGCAATGAGTAGATCATGTTTAGATGCAATAGGATGGGAAACTTTATTATGCCCTAGCCTTGCTCAAGTGAAAGCTATATTACAAGGATACAGAGTAGAGTGTGTGCACTATGTAGATGTTGTAAAGCCGAATAGAATTCGTTTAAAAGAACATGTAGATTACACTGGGCATCCTCCAGCAGTATTAAGAATTCTGGGTGATCATATTGAAGCACTCTCCTACTTAATAGAAAAGTTAGATTAGGGCAATGAGTTATATAAGAGAATTGGTGAGGTGTAAAAATGAAGAAATTACTTTCTATAATCATATTAGTTGAATATGAAATAGGTTTGTTAAATGAAATTATTCAGAGTGCTAAAAGTTTATTTCCATATGAGATTATTATAGTAATAAATGAGAAGCGAAACATAAACAAAAAAACTCTAACTGAATCTGGAGTTAAATGTATTAGAAGTGATTCAGAAAATATGCGTGTTATAGGGGCAAAAGAAGCAAAAGGAGATATATTGTTATTTTTAGATGATAGTAATAGTATTTCTGCATGTGAACTTAAACAATTTATGCAACCTGCTATTAAAGATAATGCAGATGTGGTTTTAAATAACTTGCACTCTTTCTTTATTGAAAGACAGAAAAAAGAATTTCCAGGTGCTAATATTATTTGGAGACAAATTATAAATGAAGTGTTAGGAGCGAATGAATTAAAAATAAATTCTTTGCTCTCTTTACCAAATATAATTACAAAAAAAGCTTTACAAGAAATTAAATATGAAACTCTTAAAAACCCTGTTTTGGCGCAAATAAGACTTATTGAAGAAGAAAAAAAGTTTAGTTGCCATTACTTTATAGAAACACAATTGGCTAAAGAGTTTTGTTTAGAAGAAAGAGCATTAAATGAAAGATCATTAGTAGATATAGAAAAGAAAAATATGAACAAACACTTAGTTGCTATGGCAGAATGGTTAATGAAAACTGGAATTAGGGGAATGTATCATGATGTTACAAGAAATCGAAAACTTGTAAATATTCTTAAAAAACATAATACCATCCCTTTTTCACAAAAAGGATGGGGAATTCAATCACAAAAATATAACGGAAAACAATTGTCTGTAATTATACCCGCTCAGAATGAGGAAGCAACAATTGGACAAGTAATTTGTGAAGTGAGAAAAATTGAGCCCCTAGAAATTATTGTCGTTGTAAATGGTTCCACAGATAATACAGCAAATGTTGCTACGCAACTTGGTGCTACTGTTATTACGTATAAAAATCCGTTAGGGCATGATGTGGGAAGAGCAATTGGCACTGTAGCAGCAAAGGGAGATATTCTTTTATTTTTAGATGGTGATCTTGTTGTTTCTGCAAAAGATCTATATCCATTTCCACAAGCTATTGCAGATGGATGTGATGTTGCCTTAAATGATTTAAATCCCTTTTTATGTAAACATTTTCCCCTTCATATTGTCACCTTATTTAAATACGCGTTGAACTTAGCATGTGATAGAAAAGATTTAGGTGTAGGTTCACTTACAGCAATTCCACATGCAATTAGTAAACAATTTATAAATGATATCGGATGGGATATATTACTCTGTCCAAGCGTTGCGCAGGTAAACGCTATTTTAAATGATTACAAGATAGAATGTGTACATTATGTAGACGTAATTAAAAATAATCGGCTCCGCCCGAATGAAAATGTTGTAGCGAAAGGAATTTCTCCAACTATATCACTCATTCTGGGAGATCATTTGGAGGGTTTCTCTTATTTGTTGAATCATAGCAAAATGTAAGTATATTTTAGATAGATGGGAAGGGTGATTAAACTGTTAGATCAGTATAAAAAAATCAATATTTCATATGAACAATTACAGCAAATGAATTTTCAAACTACGGAACCTTTTATACTCAAAATTGATTGGGATAAAGTAGCTTATGAATTTTTAATTCGTATTAAGCATAATGCTTCCAATGTTATTGTTTTTGGCTCTGGAGCAGGTGGTTTTCAAGAACAACCAATTGGTCCACCTATTTTTCATAGACATTCTTGGATGGAAGAATTTGAAGATACTGTTATATATTATAATGATCCTACTTTATATCATGGAGAAATATCTTTAGGTTGGGGACAGGGGGAGTTAGATAGATTTTATTTACAAGATATCGCAAATATTTTAAAACTATTATTGATAAAGTTGCAAGTTGATTCGAAAAATGTGTTGTTTTATGGAAGTTCCGGGGGAGGATTTATGTCTTTAATATTAGCTGGTTTCGTAAAGGGTTCTACAGCTTTAGTTAATAATCCTCAAACAAATTTAATGAAATGGATACCTGTACCGGTAAATCAAGTTTTCAATTTATCTTATCCAGGCTTATCAAGAGAAGAAATTGAAGAGAAATTTGGCGAAAGAATTAACATCACGGATTTTTTTAAGAGTATTGAATACGTTCCAAATATTTATTTTTTACAAAATGTCGCATGTGAATTTGATGTGCAAAATCACTTACTACCATTTATTTCTGGGTTAGAGCAAATGGATGAAAATACGGAAGTGAATCAAATTTTAGTAGACTTATATTTCGACAAGAAAGCAGGGCATGCAGCTTTAGAGAAGAATGAAACGATTGAATATATAAAAAAGGTAAAACCTAATCAGACTGTAAGAGAGGTGAAAGAAGGAGTGGAATTGTCAGTCGTTATTGTCGTGGGAGAGCAAAAGTCGAAATTAAATCGAATTTTAGAGAAATTAAATTATTTAAAACCACTAGAAATTATCATTGTAGCTGATAATAGAATGAATACTATACAATCAATAACGACAATTGTTGAAAGTAATGTTGTTGTTATTGAAGAGAAAAACAAATGTAAAGCACCAGTTAATGGGGCAAGAATAGCCAATGGAGATGCTGTCTTATTTTTAGACGGAGAAGATGTTGTTTTTTCAGTGGAGTTAGCACAATTTTTAAAGCCGCTATTAAAAAAAGAAACAGATGTAATATTGAATAACGCAGACTCCGTATATTTTGAAAAAATGAAAATAGAGTGGCCGAGTATTGCTATGGTGTATAGAAAAGTATTAAATGACGTATTAGGACATATGGATTTAAAGTATGATTCGATGTTATCTATGCCATATGCCATTTCAAAAAAAGTAATTGAAGACATTGGATATGACATCTTACAGAATCCTATACTTGCTCAAGCAACACTTATTGAGAAAGGGTGGCGAGTACACACCTCATCAGCAATTACTAAAACCTCTTTGAATAATATATCTACAAATAAAAACTCTTTCTCTGGAAATGAATTAACTAAATTAGAAGTGCGTGAGATTAAAAAAAATGTAAAAGTATTAGAAAACTGGTTACAACGAAAAGGTGATAGAGGTAACTATACGGATGGAGGAAGGAAAAGAGAAATTATAGAGCAACTAAAAATACAAAAAAATTATTTGCGTTTCCATAAAGGATGGGGAATGAAGTCTTCTATTTATAATGGAAAACAGCTATCAATTATTATACCAGCACAAAATGAAGAAGCGACGATTAAACAAGTTATTCTTGAGGCAAGAAAAATTGAACCGAAAGAAATAATTGTTGTTATAAATGGATCGACAGATCGGACAGAGGAAATTTCAAAGCAATTAGGAGCAACAGTGATTGTCTATCAAGAAGCGTTAGGACATGATGTCGGGCGTGCAATTGGTGCGCAGGAGGCCATAGGAGATATACTTCTCTTTATAGATGCCGATTTTGCTATTCCAGCAAAAGATTTACATCCATTAACGCAAGCTGTTACTGACGGTGTTGATATTGCTTTAAACGATTTAAATTTAAATCTTAGATTCCCTCTATATATTGTAAATATATATAAATATATGTTGAATATTGCTTGTAACCGTAAAGATTTAGGAGTGGGATCTCTTGTAGCGGTTCCTCATGCTATTAGTAGAAAATGTTTAGAGGGAATTGGCTGGGATACTCTTCACACATCATGTATTGCACAAGTAAAAGCAATATTAGAAGGATATAAAGTAGAATGTGTTCATTATGTAGATGTAATGAAACCAAATCGTATTCGACCACATGAGCACTTCGCGACAATAGGGCATCCGCCAGCTGTATTAAGAATTACTGGTGATCATTTAGAAGGCCTTTCGTATTTATTGAAGCATAGGAATTTTAAAGATTTATTTCTATTTTAAGAGGTGATTCAGTCGATTAATCAATTGAGAAATATAAATATTTCATATGAGCAACTTGAAGGCATTTATTTTAATATGGAAGAACCGTTTTTACTAAGTGTAGAATGGCAAGGAATAAATTATGAGTTTATTATTAGAATGAAATTACAATCAAAAAAACTTATTATTTTGGGTTCGGGGGCAAGTGAAAAGCAGTCGCCACCTATTTTTCAAAGATACACTTGGATTAAGGATTTCGAAGAATCTGTAATTTTTTATAATGATCCAACCCTTTATTTAGGTGAAATTTCTTTAGGTTGGGGGCAAGGAACGATAGATAGGTATTACTTGAAAGATATAGCGATAATTTTAGAAAAAATAATAAGAAAGATAAATATTTTAAAAGAAAATGTGTTACTTTATGGAAGTTCAGGTGGAGGATTTATGTCCCTTATATTAGCAGGTTATTTAAGAGGGACTTTCGCATTGGTCAACAATCCTCAAACCATATTAACAAATTGGTATACTACTCCTATTACACAAGTTTTTCAGCTATCATATCCTAACTTATCAATACAAGAAATTAAAGATACGTTTGCAGAGAGAATAAATGTTATTGCATTTTATAATAAGATAGGCTATGTACCGCCAATTTATTACTTGCAAAATATAGCAGCTGATTTTGATATGAAAAATCATTTGGAGCCTTTTATAACTGGATTACAAGAATTAGAAGGGATAGATGCTGTAAATAAAGTTAAATTAGATTTATATTTTGATAAACAATTAGGGCACATCCCTTTAGAGAAGAATAAAATTATGCCATATATGAAACAAACGCTCTATGAAGATAGAATATTGTAATTAAAAGTTGAGAATCTCTTCATGTATTTGAAGAAGTTTTTACCTCTTTAGTTTATTTTATCTCACTATTTGCGGGCAGTAAAACTCCCACCTCAAAATTCGGCTGTAGCAAAGAAGTTAGGTGGGAGATCAACTGCCCATAATAGCACGATTGGTGAGGGCTGAATAAAGTTGTAACGATATTATTATTTTCTCATAAATTGATATTATGTGTAAGAAAGGAGGGAATATCTTGTCTTGCATCAACAAGAGTTGTTTTAACATTTGCTTAGAATCTATAGTTAATCCAAATGGTGGGGCAGAAATATTTGTAAGGTGCAATGATGAATGTCCATCTAATTTCAATGTAATACCATTCATTGCATGTATTGCTATTTCAGTAAAGGATGATTTTAGTTTCTTATCTTATTTAGATAGTTTAATAAAACGTTAATTAACTATCCAATTAATATTAAAGAAGCACCTAATTTATTAAATTTAGTAAGAGAGTTGTATCCGAATTTAAGTAACTGCATATATTGTTAAGAGAAAGGAGGGAGAGTTATGGCATGTACTACGAATAATGTTTGTTTTGATGTGTGCCTTAAGATTACAATTACCCCTGGAAGTGGAATTGATGCAGTAGTGGATTGTGGGGGCACATGTGGGACAAGTCCTACAATTGTAATTAGTTCTAGTGGATCAATTGTTATTACTTTACCATTAATTGCATGTTTCTCAATCTCGCTAAACGATGATTTAAGTGTTGCATCTTCATTAACAAGCCTCTATTTTCAAACTTCTTAAGAAAGATACAGAAATGAAAAGCCTGCCTGCTACTTTTCTTTTGATCTAATGTAAAAATAAATTCATATATTATTTGGTGGTAAGAATATACAATTAAAAGCATTCAGTGTTTCTTTTTTGTTCGATGAGGTAAGAAATTGCTTCTATATGATCACCAATGATTTGTTGCGTTGCTAATGAAAGAAAACCTTCTTGAGAGAAGTGTTTTTCTGGTCGAACACGATTCATCTTATCAACATCGACAGAATGGGCATTTTTCACATGAAGGCCTGCTAAAATTGTTTTAACTTGACTTGAGGTAGGTGAAAGAAGTGAATCAAAACCAATTGTATCAATACATTTGCGACTAAAAGCATGAGGCACAGCAATTGTGGATCCCATCCCTAAATCCTTTCGATTACATGCTAAATTCACAACATATTTACATGCGGTCACGATAGAATAAGGAAATCGATACATATAGTAATACTCTAACTTATTTAAAGCTAAATCTGTACCATTTTGAACAGATTGTACAAATGGTAATAGATCAGAACTAGGAATTAAGAAATCACCATCTATAAATAATAATATATCACCTTTTGCAAAACGTGCGCCAACAGCACGTCCAGTATCATTACCAAGTGGCTCTTTGTAGCTAATAACTGTTGCACCACAATTCTTTGCCAATGCCTCTGTTTTATCTGTTGCTCCATTAACAATAATGATAATCTCTAAAGGTTTTAATTTTTGTACCTCATAAATTACAGATTCTATCGTTTTTTCTTCATTTTGAACAGGGATGATAACCGATAATTGTTTATCCCCATAAGTATTCGAATAAAATTCTTTACCTGTACTTATTTTTGGCATATATTTTTGTTCGCCGTTTTGAAGCCCTAAAATAATATCCCGCCTTCGGTTACTATCAGTGTAGTTTCCTCTTGAATCTTGCGCTATATTTATCCAATGTTCAATAGCTTCAAGATGATAACAAGTGAGTTGTTTTGAAGGGAAGGAGGGGATTTGAGGTATATAAATTTTTAGATGATTGCAAATCTGAAATTTATATTTAATAATTTTCATTTGTGCCAATATCGGATTTGATAAACTTTCTGGAGTAATTGCCTCTAGAACTTTTTTTGTTATTGCATAGGGAGGAAATAATAATGAGTTAACATTTAAATCTGAACGATGAAAAAAATGATTCGTAACTTGCTGCCACATCATTGCTATATTAGGCCGTTGCTTCTTATAAAAAAAATAATCCAAATTATTTAATACTACATCAGCGGATCCGTCTAGTAATGGTTGAAGAAATTGTATAAGTGTGGAAGATTGAATAATGTAATTTTCATCTAAAAATAATAGGCAATTACCTCTTGCCTTTTTTGCTCCAATTGTATAACAAATATTATATTCTGTTGATTCTTCTAGTGTAATAACTTTACAACTGTAAGATCGTGTAATATCAATACAATCATCAATACATCCGTTAATAATAAGAATAACTTCTAAAGGTTTCAGTTGTTGACATGCTTTTAGAATTTCGGGTAAAACGCTTGTTTGATGCTGTATGGGGATAATAATAGAGATTGGATTTTTACACATAAGTAGTCTCCTTTTTAATCAGAGGTAGTTATTAATAAGAATAGATAAAATAGGAGATAAATATTTTCTTGTTACAAACATAGCAATTATTTAGTTTTATCTGCCTCCGAATTTTCATTAACTGAATTAGAACCTTTGTTTATACCAGAAGCTATTAAATTATTGAGAACACTAAGATCTAATTGCATAGGGATTGAGTTTTCGGATGTAGTTTTCTCATTTTCTTTTTTTGTAGTTAATATTGTTCTTATGGTTTTTATTTCTTTATATTGTTTTAAGATGATGAAAAAACCAGAAATGATTAAGAGAAAAGACAAAGAAGTAAGCAAAAATATTATCTCCAACATAAAATATCCTCCTTCAAAAAGAAAATTATAATAATATTATCTAATTAGGTATTTAATGATACTCCATATTTTTATGGTCGAATGCAATAAGAAGAAATTCGTATTAATGAGTTCGCTTTTCTAAATATATGCAAAATTTCAGTAAAAGTTACTGGTTTTTAAGTTAGAGGAAATAATTATAGGTACGTTGTACAATCTAATGAATTAAAGATTTATTTGTAGTGTAAAGGTATATATTATATAAGCTACACGTCATTATATAAAAGTTAAACAGGTTGTAACTTTATAGAAAAAGAGCATTTAATTGGACAAATAATTAATTATGTGAAATAATAATAACAGATAAGGAGACGTTGTTTTTCCTTAAGTGCTTCGAATTAATTTTATTCAATAAGAGAAGGTGTGCTTAAAGAAGTTAAATTAAATAAGGAGCTGTTTTATTATATGCAACAAAATAATGATTTAAATTTTGAACCTCAAGACGTTAATATTGTCAATCCTAAACAAGCCAGGAAAGCAGTAATTGCTACTGGTATAGGGAACGCAATGGAGTGGTTTGACTTCGGATTATACGCGTATTTAGCGGTAATTTTAAGTCAATTATTCTTCTCAGGTGTTGATAATAGTGGATTGCAACTTGTACTTACATTCGGTACATTTGCAGCAGCCTTTCTCGTTCGACCAATCGGAGGTGTATTCTTTGGTAGAATAGGAGATAAGTACGGCCGAAAAATCGTGTTAAGTACTACTATTATTTTAATGGCACTTTCTACATTATTCATCGCATTACTACCAACCTATGAACAAATTGGTGTATGGGCACCAATACTACTTTTAGTTGCCCGAATGATTCAAGGCTTCTCTACAGGCGGCGAATATTCAGGAGCAATGGTTTATATCGCAGAATCTTCTCCAGATAAAAAGCGTGGTATACTCGGTAGTGGTCTTGAAATTGGAACACTCTCAGGTTACATTGCTGCATCGGTAATTGTTACCATTTTGACGTTATTGTTAACAGATGAGCAAATGCTCAGCTGGGGATGGCGTATTCCATTCTTAATAGCTGCACCAATTGGTTTGGTCGGTTTATACTTACGCCGTCATCTAGATGAATCTCCAATCTTTGAAGAGATGGAAAAAGCACAAGAGGAATCTGAAGACAATGAACAATTTTCATTTATGGATATTATTAAATATCACAAAAAAGACTTCTTATTAAGCACAGTAATTGTCGCCTTCTTTAATATTACAAATTATATGATTCTTTCGTATATTCCTTCTTATCTAACTCAAGTACTTAAAGTCGAAGAAACAACAGGCTTATTAATTATTTCTATTACGATGGCACTTATGATTCCACTAGCACTATATTTCGGTAAATTAAGTGATAAAATTGGTAATAAACGTGTTGTGCAAATTGGTTTACTTGGTTTAACTGTATTTGCAATTCCAGCATTTTTACTAATAGGTAACGGACATATTGCAGCTATATTTGCAGGTATTTTCGTACTAGGTTTCTTCTTAAGTGTATATGAAGGAACATTACCTTCATTATTACCATCACTCTTTTTCACTGATGTACGTTATCGAGCACTTTCGATCTCATTTAATATTTCTGTATCGATATTCGGTGGAACAACACCGCTCGTATGTTCATACTTAGTTCATGCAACTGGTAACCCGCTCGCACCGGCATTTTATTTAGCAGGTGTAAGTATTATTGGATTAGTTGTATTTAGTGTACTATTCGTTACGACTTCAGGGCGTGCGCTAAAAGGTTCATATCCTACAGTAGAAACGAAAAAAGAAGCACACCAAATCGCTAAAGAAGATCCTGAAGAAACACTTTGGTGGCATGAAGAGTCATTAGAAATTGAAGCAGGGAAGAATGCTTCAATTTAAAAAGCAACGTAGAAGTATAAAAAGACTCCTATGAATATGAAGTGCACCCCAATTGTTAGACACATAATTAACAATTGGAGGTGCATTTTTTATGGCTAAATTTTCTTCAAAAGATAAAATACAAGCAGTAAAACGATATCTAGAAGGT